>JAYWCO010000422.1:0-5710 GCA_043780475.1 Burkholderiales bacterium
TTTCACGGCCAATTTGGCGAGCATATCCTGCCCGACCAGATTCATATCTTGAATGTTGCTTTTTTAGTACCCGATATGCGGCGCGAATTTGGCGGCACAGCAGGTAATATTGCGTATAACCTCAAACTGCTGGGCGATGAGCCGATTGTGATGGCGACCGTGGGTGATGATTTTGGCCCTTACCGAGCGCGATTTGATCAGCTTGGTATTGCGCGCACTCACATCAGGGAAATTCCGGGTACATTTGTACCGCAGGCTTTTATCATGACCGATCTGGATGCTAACCAGATTACCGCTTTCCATCCGGGAGCGATGTCGTCTTCATATCTGAATAAGGTGAGCGATGCCAAAGACATCAAGGTGGGCATTCTGGCGCCAGATTCTCGCGACGGTATGCTCCAACATGCCGAGCAATTTCACGATTTAGGCATTCCGTTTATTTTCGATCCGGGCCAGCAGATGTCAGTCTTTAACGGTGACGAGCTACGGCACTTTATCGAACTCGCTGATTATGTCGCAGTCAATGACTACGAAGCGCGTATTTTGGAGGAGCGAACCGGCGACAGCATTACCCAATTAACGACACGAGTTAAAGCTTTTTTTGTGACAAAAGGCGCAGAAGGATCCGTAATCCATGCCGATGGTCAACAAATTTTTATTCCTAGCGTTAAAGAGAATCGGCGAGTTGACCCTACCGGGTGTGGTGACGCATATCGCTCGGGATTGCTTTACGGTATCGAGCGTGGGTGGTCATGGCAAAAAATCGGGCGGCTTGCCAATACGATTGGCAGCATGAAAATTGAACATCGTGGACCACAAGGCCATCAACCGACCCGCGACGATATTGCCTCACGTTACCAGCTAGCATTTGATGAACAACTTTGGTGATCTTGATGATCCCCGCTACTGAGATGGAGAGAAAAATGATTTTGAGAAAAACTTTTATTATCAGCACAGTTGCAATAAGTGCGGTATTGACGGGCTGTGCGCAGCCCGGGTTGGGCGGCAGCAACTATAGCCGCTCACAGGTGCGCGGTGAGCAGTCTGTGCGCCTGGGCACGGTAGAGACCGTACGTGATGTACAGATTGATGCCCCGCACGAGGGAGGTGGCACATTGATTGGCGCGGCGTTGGGTGGTATTGGGGGTTCGACGATTGGTGGCGGCAGCAGAGCAAATGCCGCCGGGGCTATTGCGGGTGCGGTATTGGGTGGCATTGCTGGTCAAGCCATCGAAAAATCCCAAAACGAACGCAAAGGTGTCGAAGTGACGGTGCGTCTTGAAGGTGGTAAATTGATTGCGGTTACGCAGGAAAAAGATGAAGAGTTTCGTATTGGTGATCGCGTAAGAATTCTGTCAGGGCAAGGCGTGACGCGGGTCTCCAGGCTTTAGTCGATTTTATAGCCAAAAAAAAGGCGTCTTCGGACGCCTTTTTTGTGGGTTGTCAACCCTACTGTCGGTTACCAGCCCGATTTACGGTCAAATGATGCTGCGTTTATTACAGGTTAGACTCGCAAACATATAAAACATTATGCATTTGTAAAGGGATTGGTACCGCCGTGGCTTCTGAAACGCATCGCTTTATTCGTGCCATACGCTGGACGAGGTTGGGGCTCCATATTGCAACGGGCTTATTGGTGGTGGGCGTGATTTTTCCGCGCGTCAAAAGCGCACGGCAGGCATTGATAACCCAATGGTGGTCTCTAAAAACCTTGCGCATTCTCAATGTTGTACTGTCTGTGCACGGCATTCGTCCGGATGCGCGGGAGCGCGATTTAATCATCGCCGCCAATCATATTTCCTGGCTTGATATTTACGTGATTAATGCCGCGCATCCCTCGCGGTTTGTGGCCAAGGCAGAAATTCGTGATTGGCCCATCATCGGTTGGTTATGCGAAAAAGCCGGTACGATTTTTATTCGTCGTACCCACCGGCGTGACACTGCCCGAACCAATCTTGAGATCCATGATGTCCTGACGAGTGGCGCTACTATTGGACTTTTCCCTGAAGGAACCACCACAGCAGGTGATCGCCTGTTGAAGTTCCATTCTTCGTTGTTTGAGCCGGCGGTTGCCAACCAAGCCACATTGGCACCCGTTGCGCTGCGTTACCGCACTAGCGATGGTGACCGATGTTTAGCGGTGGCCTACATTGATGATCTCAGTTTTGCGGAATCGCTCCAACTGATTGTTAGCCAAAAATCGATGATTGCCGAAATCACCTTCGCGCCCCCCATTCCGGCAGCCGGGGGTTCACGACGTAGTTTAGCGTTGCAGGCAGAGGCGGCGATTGCAGCGATTTTAAATGTCCCCATACCGGATGCCCACCAGCGTTTTGGCAATGCACTGGAAACGGGCTTGTCGGACAAAACACAGTAGCGTACCAGAGCTATCTCAAGCTAGTTCCAGCCTGACGGCAATACGGTTTCTGCACACGGCACCTGAAAGATCGCGCGGTCTTCCAGGCGTATCGCGGTTAATTCACCTCCCCACACGCAGCCGCTATCAAGCCCCATAAATTGGCGTGTGTTGTATAGCCCAAGCGCTGACCAGTGACCCGCAATAATGGTGAAGTCTGGTAAGCGCACGGTCTTAGCCTTAAACCAGGCAGAGTATCCGTGAGGAATATTGCTGAATTCACCTTTGAATTTAAGCTGCATATGGCCATCATCAGAGATTACCCGCATGCGAGTCATAGCATTGATAATGACGCGTTGTCGAGCCGCATTGTCCCAATCAGCTTGCCAATAATCAGGCTCGTTTCCATGCATATTGCGCAGTAAAACTTGATATTCAGGCCCGCTTAATGCGGATTCAATTTCGTGAGCCAATGCTTGCGCCTCAGACCAGCTCCAGCTTGGCCATAGCCCCGCATGAACCATTGCATAGTGATCTTCAATGTGCAGCATTTTTTGCTGACGCAGCCATGCCAATAGCTCACTGCAATCGGGTGCTTCTAGAATAGGTTTTAGGGTGTCGTTGTTGTTTAACGGCCGAAATCCCTCAGCGACGCCTAATAAATGCAAGTCATGATTGCCAAGAACCATGGTCGCAGCGCTGCCCAAATGTTTTACAAAGCGCAGGCATTCCAACGAACCGGGGCCACGGTTGACCACATCGCCAACAAACCAGAGCTTGTCGGTTGCGGGAGAAAATTGAATCTTACGAAGTAATGCTTGCAGGCTCAGATAACAGCCTTGCAGATCACCAATGGCGTAGGTGCTCATGCTAAAAAACAAAGGAACAGGTAGACACCCTTGCTGGTTCGCGTGGCGTATTACTTATTAAGCGCAACCATGTAGTCAACTGCAGCTTTAACGTCGGCATCCTGTAATGAGGCATTACCGCCTTTGGCAGGCATGACGCCAGCTTTTCCCTGATAGCCTTTAATGGCGTGCTCATACAGCGTCGGCTTCCCTTGGGCAATACGAGGAGCCCATGCTATTTTGTCTCCGACTTTGGGTGCGCCTGCAATGCCCGCTCCGTGGCATGCAATACAGCCGCCTTTGTAAACGCCTTCGCCACCAGCCGGCGCGGCACTCCCTGCGGGCGCTGCTGCAGGTATAGCCATAGCCACGATCGGTGCTGCCGTAACGACAGTGCTGATAGGTGTAATAAGTGCAGGCATGGCGATGGGCGCTGATCCTTTTGAGGTATCAACCAAGAGCGATGCGGCAGGTGCGATCCGTTTGTTGATGGCTTCAGGGGTATTGGCGGAAGCAACATGGGTGCCCATTTCATGCGTGCCCACAGCGAACCGAGTCAATAAAATGATGCCAATGATCAGTGCCAGTACCCCGACAGCAACCGCAATCGCGATTTTAACGGGGTTGCTAGATTTGGCACTATTGGTAGGGTTGTTAGCGTGATCGGACATAGTAGGTCTCATGGCGTAAAAAAATGAATGATGAATTATACCGGTGAAGCACTAGCCGACTCAAATGATTGGCGTATTGCAGCAAGAAGAGCATGGTGCAGATGGCGTGGCCAGTGGTAAACTTGCTAAGAAATATTCGCGCGCTCGTAGCTCATTTGGATAGAGTGTCGGCCTCCGAAGCCGAAGGTAGTGGGTTCGACTCCCGCCGAGCGCACCACGATATTTTTGTCAATAACTATTCACGTCTCCACCGTCAATAGCAGATGTGTGAGAATCCGTAAGACGGTATTTCGCCCGCTGGAATGATGTGTTGATAGGTGCGCTTATTACAATAAACGATAACTTAAGCGGTCTTTTTTTCACCTGTTCCGGCGACCGCTTTAAGTCGTGGGCGCACTTGTGCAACATACTCAGGCACCCAGCGCTTAAGATCACGACGTACTTCCGAGTCTTCGGGAATACGATCCTGGTTCAGCCACTGCGCAATCGTTTCCAAGAAAATCGGCTCCGCTACTCGCGCCTTGGCGATGCGCAGTTTAGGATGGGGCGTTGGTCGCATATGCTCATCGTCTGCGAGCAATTCTTCAAACAGTTTTTCGCCCGGGCGCAACCCCGTGTAAATAATTTTAACTTCTTCTTCCGTGGGCTCTGAAAGGCGAATCATGTCTCGGGCGAGATCAACGATTTTAATCGGCTCTCCCATATCCAGCACAAACACTTCACCACCAAGGCCCATCGTACCCGCTTGCAGCACTAGCTGTGCGGCTTCTGGAATCGACATGAAATAGCGCACCATGTCAGGGTGGGTGACTGTGACCGGCCCTCCTTTGTCGATTTGATCCTGAAAGCGCGGTATAACACTCCCGGCGCTGCCGAGTACATTGCCAAAGCGCACCATTTCAAAACGGGTTTCGCCCGTCTGTTGCAGGGCTTGGCAGATCATCTCTGACATACGCTTGGATGCGCCCATCACATTTGTCGGGTTCACCGCTTTGTCAGTAGAAATCAACACAAATTTTTTGACGCCGTATTCCATCGCCGCGCGGGCAATCACCAGTGTGCCCAGCACATTATTCTGTACTGCTTCCCACGCATTGGTTTCTTCCATTAAAGGCACATGCTTGTAGGCTGCCGCGTGGAATACCAGCGAGGGCGAATATTGATGCATCGTTTGATTAACGCGGCGTACATTTTTGATGTCGCCGATCACGCCAACGATAGGCAAATTTTCAAACTCATCGCGCAACGCTTGCTCAATTTTATAAAGCGCGAATTCGCTTTGCTCAAACAATACCAGCAGTGATGGTTGATACGAGGCGATCTGTCGGCAAAGCTCTGAGCCAATCGAGCCCCCGGCGCCGGTAACCATGACGACTTTGGCCGTGAGCAGATCTTGCAGGCCGGCATCATCAAGCATGATGGGTTCACGTTTCATCAAGTCTTCAACGGCGACGCGGCGGATTTTAGGTGGTTGCGTTTTCCCAGGTATTGTTGGCGTCATGCTGATGCCGTTGAACTTGGGAACAGTCAGCACTGTGACGCGCGCTTTATTGCATACCTCTACAACATGGCGGCGAACCGGGTAAAGCACCGACGGCATAGCGATAATGGCGTGCTTAACTTTGATGGTGCGAGTAATCCGTGGTAGTTCATTAATTGATCCTAATACACGCACCCCATGCAGCAGGCGATGGCGCTTGTTGGGGTCGTCATCAAGCAGACCCACTACGCGCCAGTCGGCGCTACGCGAAAGTTCTTTTAAAAGGCTAACGGCAGCGTCACCTGCGCCTAAAATCAGTACTGGTGTACCTTGTTCACCCGCGCGGCCGTATAGA
>JAYWCO010000423.1:0-5700 GCA_043780475.1 Burkholderiales bacterium
TCGCGCCAACCGACGACAAGCTATTCAGCGAGCCCATAAAGCGATAAAAATAATCAGCGCCTGCGCTAAGTCCGGTCGCATACACCTTGGCGGTAAAGCTGCTCGCTTCATTGGCCGTGACTTTGCCGGTGCTGACGATGCTCGTAAAATTATTATCGGTCGCCACCTGCCAGATGAGATCAATGCTTTCCGCGCTATTGGGAATTTTTGCGTAAGTCCACAAAATGACGCGGTCAGACAAGGGATCGCCGCTCGCAACACCGTAAGGAAATCGTGGTGGAACGGTAACGCTGATGCTATCGGAATTGCATGCGACCAATGAACCGGCGATGGCGGTGGCCGTTACGGTCGAGGCGGCGTTGACGATAAATTTACGGCAATTTCCATATGGTACTTTCGACATATCGGGCTCCCAAAACTGCCATTAAATCGGCTTTGTATAACAGTTTTGATGCCGAACGATGAAACCAGTGCTGCTATTGATCGCGCCCCGATTTGCGAAACAGCGCAGGTGTTGAAAGTGCGGGTTTAGAAAATGCAGTTGCGGGCTTCTGCGTCGTGCGTGCGGTGGAGCGGCCACCACTGCCTGCGGCTCCATCCTTGGCGTTGCCGCCAACCTTATTGCCGGCGCTGGTACCGCCTCCGGTATTTCCGCTACTGCGTGCGCCGCTTGATCTCTGGCCAGGCTTGCCGCGTCCACCCTGACCCTGTTTTTGTCCTTGTCCGCCCCGGCCCGCCCCTGATCCTGCACCTGAACGGCCCCGCCCCTGATGATCGGGCGAGCGCAATAAAATCGGCTGCGCTTTTGCATGGGGGTCTGGCTCGAAACCCGGAATCACCACGCTTTCAACTTCGCGTTTGATCAGGCGCTCGATGTCGTGGAACATTTTTATTTCATCAACACACACCAGCGAAATTGCCTCGCCGCTGGCGCCTGCACGGCCAGTGCGGCCAATACGATGCACATAGTCTTCAGGCACATTCGGGATTTCAAAATTCACCACATGAGGCAACTGGTCAATATCAATACCGCGTGCCGCAATATCGGTTGCAACCAGTACTTGTAAATCCCCTTTTTTAAATTCTGCCAGTGCTTTGGTGCGCGCGGCCTGACTCTTGTTACCGTGAATCGCCAGCGCGGTAATATCGGATTTATTAAGCTGCTCAGCGAGGCGGTTGGCACCGTGTTTGGTACGCGTAAATACCAGCACCTGATGCCAGTTATTTTCTTTAATCAGATGGGTCAGTAGCTCGCGCTTTTTTTCACGATCTACCGGATGAACTTTTTGTTGAATCATCTCGACTGTGGAGTTGCGGCGCGCGACCTCAATCAGCGCCGGGTTATCGAGCAGGCTATCTGCAAGCTTTTTAATATCGTCCGAAAAAGTGGCCGAGAACAGCAGGTTTTGGCGCTGCTTTGGCAGTACCGCCAACACTTTTTTAATGTCGTGGATGAAACCCATATCCAGCATTCTGTCGGCTTCATCAAGCACCAGAATTTCAACTTGTGAAAGATCGACGGTGCGTTGCTGATGGTGATCCAGTAAACGTCCGGGTGTGGCAACAAGAATATCCACACCTTGACGCAAAATTGAAATTTGCGGGTTAATACCCACGCCGCCGTAAACAACGGTGGATTTGAGGCCCGTATATTTGCCATAGGTACGGACGCTTTCCTCAACCTGCGCGGCGAGTTCGCGGGTGGGGGTCAGCACCAGCACGCGAACTTTACGCTTGCCTTCAACCGGCTTGACGCCGGGCTTAAAGGTGGTGAGGCGTTGCAAAATGGGCAGCACAAAACCCGCTGTTTTGCCGGTGCCGGTTTGGGCACCCGCCAATAAATCGCCCCCATTTAGCACCGCAGGAATGGCCTGCAACTGGATGGGCGTAGGGGTGGTGTAGCCGTGTTCGGAAACAGCGCGAACGATAGACTCGGATAAGCCGAGAGCAGAAAATGACATGTAAAACTTTCGAATAAAATCGAACCTGTCGCGAATAGTCGCGCCAGTCTAGGTGCGAGGGGTTTTGCCCGTATTTCTTGATACAACTGTGCAAAAAATGCCGTTGTCAAAAAACGCAGAGGGCGAGTCGTAAATGACGCAGCGAAGGGGACTGGAACAAAAGCTGCACCCGTATTGTATCAGGGAGATTGCGTCACGGCATACTTCGATGTACCCGGCTACCCTCGTTTCTCGTCATTCGGCGCTCATCTAAGTCAGCATTTTTCGATAACCTAAAAACTCGGAGCGCTCTGCCATCGTGTCGTAAAGACGCATCGCGGTTTCATTCGTTTCGTGGGTCATCCAATACACCCGATCAGCCCCATGTTGCGCTGCGGCTGCGTAGACCGCTTCAATCAGCGCCCGACCCACGCCTTTGCCTCGTATTGACTCATCGACATATAAATCCTGTAGGTAACAATACGAGTTCACCGTCCAGCATCCACAGTGCAGTAAATAATGCGCAATACCGACCAGGCGGCCCGCATCGAATGCGCCCAATGCGTAGGTAGGTATCGCCTGATCGTGAAGGCGTTGCCAGGCCGCGGCGAATTCGTCGGCCGAAACGGATGTTTTATAGAAAATTTTATAGCCCAGCGCGAGCGGCAGCCATAGGCCGTACTCAGCTATATCCAGCAGGCGTATTTGCAGTGATGACATATTTATCCTGTTTGGTTTGTTGCGGGATTAAGAGCAGAGTTAAAAAACGAGGTTTAGAACAGCAGGCGGCTCGCAGCCCTGGTATTTTTTAATCGGGCGCTATTAAAAACCTGAGCTTTTGCGCACGCGGTAATTGCTTGATCGCGTACTCCGCTTTCGAGGCGCTGGAGCGGTCGGCGTACTGCCTTGACCCGAGCAGTTTTCGGGGTGGGTTGGCGCGAGTATATTTAGCACCTTTGCCACTACGATGTTGCTCATAGCGCCGATTAACATCGGTGGTGATGCCCGCGTAGAACGCGCCATTGCTGCATTCGATCAAATAGAGATACCACATCAGGGCAGCCTTGTTGTTAGCCTGTCTAAATATTAGCGTGGCGGCTATGTTGATTAAATCGTTTTAAAAACCGGCGCTATTTTAGCTTCGCGTATGGGCAGATTGCATAAAGCGGCGAGCAGTGCCAGCACAATATCGGCGCCCCACATCCAATCGTAATTGCCTTGTTGGGTGATGGCGATACCGCCCAGCCAGGCACCGAAAAATCCACCGATCTGGTGTGAAAGCAGGGTGAAACCAAACAAGGTGGAAAGATAGCGTGTGCCAAATAATTTACCGACCAGGCCGGCAGTCGGCGGCACGGTCGCCAGCCATGTCAGTCCCAAACCAGCGGCGAACAGATAAAACGTGATCTCGGTTTTTGGCGAAAGCATATACACGCCGATCAGCAACGCTCGCGATGCGTACATGCCGCTCAAAATCATTTTGCTGCGGTAGCGGCCTACGCCCCAGCCCGCCAGCAGGCTGCCCGCGATATTTGCCAGACCGATAATCGCCAGCGACCAGCTCGCGACATGGGGCGGCAGGCCACAGAGCTGTACCTCACCCGGCAGGTGGGTAACCAAAAAAGCGATATGAAAACCGCAGGTGAAAAAGCCCGCGTGTAGCAATAGATAACTTCGGTTAGCCATCGCTTCACGCACCGCTTGCTTAAGTGTTTTCTCGCCTGAAAATGGCTTAAGAGCCTCGCCAGTGCCGGTGTTTTTGCCTGCATGCAATATCGCGGCAGGTTAAATAACCATCCCTGATGTTTTTTTGCGCATCAGCCAGGCAATGGGTAGCGCCAGCAACGAGATCGCCGCCATTGACCACATAGCGCCCATCCAGCCTGAGACCGCAATCATCCTTTGCAGCAGCGGCGCAAATAAAAATTGCCCGAATGAGCCGCCTGCGTTGATGATGCCCGCCGCCATACCGCGCCGCTCAGCCGGTAATCGCTGTGAGGCCGCACCGATCAATACTGAAAAGCTGCCCGCGCCAGCGCCAGCGGCTGTCAACACCCCGATGGTCATGATCAAGCCAAAGCTTGAATGCATGAAGGGCGTGCTCGCGTAACCAATCGACAGCACGATCGTACCCGCCGCGAGCACCCGCCCCGGTCCGTAACGATCAGCCACCGCGCCCGCGATGGGTTGCACCGCGCCCCACATAAATTGGCCAATCGCCATCGCCAGGCTGATGCTCGCAATGCCCAGACCCGTCGAGGTGTTAAGGGGAGAAACGAACAAGCCCAGCGATTGCCGCGCGCCCATGGTGATCATGAGCATCGCAGCGGCGAGCAGGGTGATCAGCCAGAAACGGTAGTGTTGGGTCTGAGAGGGATGGGTAACGCTCATATCGTTGCCACAATAGCAGAATCGTCAGGCATGATTGCTGACGATATGGAAGCATGTATAGCTTGAGTAGCTTCAGTCAGCCGCAAGGCGAGCGTGTCACCTCATGCACTCTACAAAAAATGACATGCAGGCGTGTTACGGTATGGTTTCATTCAGATACGCTCATTGTTCACCCCGTCACCCGTTCGCCCGCATCGATTGATCTCGCATAGCAAAACGTGAGCACATCGTCGGTACAGCACGAATCGCATCATCATTAAAGCTATCGTCATGAAAAAAATTATCCAAAACGTTACCAAAAACGTCGCCGAACATCCGGCTGTGCAGCACCTGGGTCCTGGGCTCATCACCGGCGCTGCCGATGATGATCCTTCCGGCATCGCGACTTATTCGCAGGCCGGTGCGCAGTTTGGCTACAACATGTTGTGGACGGTGGTGTTTACCTATCCCTTGATGGCGGGCATCCAGATGGTGAGCGCACGTCTGGGTTTCATCACCGGTAAGGGGCTGGCGACGAATATTCGCGAACACTTTCCGGTATGGGTTTTGTACGGCATTGTGGGTTTGCTGCTGCTGGCGAATACCATCAATATCGCGGCCGATATTGCCGCCATGGCGGAAGCGTTACGGCTGCTGGTGGGCGGATCTACGCATATTTATTCAGTCACATTTGGCCTTCTTTGTCTGGTGTTGCAGGTGTTTTTGCCCTATCAGGTTTATGTGCGCTATTTAAAATGGCTGACCTTGGCACTATTATCCTATGTGGCAGTGGTGATGACCATTAACGTGCCTTGGGGGTTGGTTATGCAGCGCGCAGTTTGGCCGCAACTCACCTGGAATAACGACACCATCACCATGATTGTTGCGGTGTTTGGCACCACCATCAGCCCCTATTTATTTTTTTGGCAAGCCGCGCAGGAGATGGAAGATTTACGCAGCACCAAAGGCACGTTGCCGCATCCCCGCGATGAGGCCCGCCTGCATCTGCGGCGCATTCGTTGGGACACCTTGATTGGCATGGGGTTTTCAAATTTGGTGGCGTTTTTTATTATTCTTTCAACCGCGGCAACATTGCATGCCAACGGCGTGACCAATATCCAAACTTCGGCGCAGGCCGCCGAGGCGCTACGGCCGCTCGCGGGCGAGTTTACGTTTTTATTGTTTAGTCTCGGCATTGTGGGTACCGGTTTGCTGGCGATTCCGGTGCTCGCGGGCTCAGCGGCTTATGCAGTCTCGGAAGCCTTCGATTGGCGTACTGGGCTCGACCTTAAGCCCTATGAGGGTCGGCGCTTTTACAGTATTGTACTGATCGCGACGCTGGGCGGAGTGATCCTCTGCTTTACGCCAATTGACCCGATGAAAGAACTGT
>JAYWCO010000424.1:0-2424 GCA_043780475.1 Burkholderiales bacterium
AATCGCCATCCAAGTGCCGCCCAAGGATGGCCTAGCCCCGTTGCCCGCGCCGGTGATCTCAGCTACGCCATCCGTGGCTGCCGGAACTACGGCGGCACCTGTCGTAGTTATCGCAAAGCCTGACACCAAGGCCGAGCCCAAGCCCAAGCCAGACGATCCGGCGCCCGCAACCATTCCCGCTCCTGCGCTCGTCGTGAAGCCCGCAGTAATGCCACCCACCGCCGCGCCAGTCCCCAAGTCCGCCGTCACGGCAGTCCCTAAGCTCGCCGCCACGGCTATGGAGCCACCGCTGAAGGAGGGGTTCGCCGTACAAATTGGCGCATATAAAGACGCGGCCAATGCGCAACAAATTGTGGCGCTGATGAAAGAAGCGAAGCTGCCGGTTTTTACCGACATTATCGCCACCAGCGGCGGCAGCGTGACGCGGGTGCGGGTCGGGCCGTTTGCGACCAAAGAAAAAGCAGACTCAGCACTGGTGCAAGTCAAACTGGCCGGCTCGGATGGCAAGATCGTGCCGCTGAAATAATGTCCAGCTCAAGCCAACTCAGACCAACTCAGGCCAACCTCATCCAACCCAATTTGCCATGAATGAACTGGATTATATTGTCATCGCGATATTGCTGATCTCCATCGGCATCGGGGTTTTGCGTGGGGCGATTCGTGAAGTGCTCAATGTGGCCGGCTGGATTCTTGCGTTTATTTTGTCGCATGCATTCGCGCCTAATCTGGCGGCCTACTTTGCGGATTGGGCGGCAGAGCCAATGGTACGGCTGGTGGTCGCATGGCTGACGATTTTCTTGCTGGTGCTGGTGGTGGTCGCGATGATGGCGAGCCTGTTATCCGAACTCATGCGAAAATTGGGATTAGGTGGCTTGGATCGTGGTGTAGGCGGTGCGGTTGGCTTGTTGCGGGGCGCATTGCTGTTAGTCGCGTTGACGCTCGCTGCCGGGCTGACCAAGCTGCCGCAATCGAGTCTGTGGCGGGCATCTGCGATCACCCCGACGCTGGAGATTGCGGCTTTGTACGCGCGCACCGTATTGCCAGAAAGTGTAGCCGCGCGCATCAAATATCGGGTCGTGTCACCATCAAACGCTTGAAGATCAATGTGTCTCGCTACAGCTGATTTTAGAAATTTTGAATAGTTGTTAATAGCAAATTTATCAGATTCAACAAAGGATTCAATATGTGCGGCATCGTCGGCATTGTTTCAAAGAGCCCGGTTAATCAATTGCTTTACGATGGCCTCACCGTGCTGCAGCATCGTGGCCAGGACGCGGCCGGCATCGTGACTGCAGAAGGCCGCACTTTTCACATGCACAAAAATAAAGGCCTGGTGCGCGATGT
Organism: Burkholderiales bacterium; assembly: GCA_043780475.1. GTDB lineage: Bacteria > Pseudomonadota > Gammaproteobacteria > Burkholderiales > Usitatibacteraceae > UKL13-2. The sequence goes on from JAYWCO010000424.1 coordinate 1,345, forward strand.
TTTCCGCACCCGTGATATGCGCGCCTTGACTGGCAATATGGGCATCGGCCATTGTCGTTATCCCACCGCAGGGTCAGCAGCGAGCGCGGCAGAATCCCAACCGTTCTATGTCAATTCGCCATTCGGCGTGGTGCTGGGGCATAACGGTAATCTGGTGAACACGGCTGAGCTGCAGCGCGAACTATTCCATGACGACCTGCGCCACGTGAATACCAATTCCGATTCCGAAGTGCTGCTGAATGTGCTGGCGCATGAATTACAAATTGCCGCGCGCGGCGTAAGACTTGATCCGGACGCGATTTTTAATTCCGTAGCTGGAGTGCATCGCCGCGCCAAAGGTGCCTATGCGATTGTGGCGATGATCGCTGGTTACGGTTTGCTTGCGTTCCGTGATCCCTTGGGCATTCGCCCGCTGATTATCGGCAAACGGGAATGTGCCGAAGGCGGCGTGGAGTTTATGGTTGCCTCTGAAAGCGTTGCGATTGATGTGATGGGCTTTAAAGTGATGCGTGATGTCGCGCCCGGTGAGGCGATTTTGATTGATCTTTCCGGTAATTTTTTCAGCCGGCAATGTGCGGTTAATCCCAGCCTGAACCCGTGTATTTTTGAGTATGTTTATCTGGCGCGGCCTGATTCAGTGATTGACGGTATTTCAGTTTATGAAACCCGTTCGCGCATGGGCGAATCACTCGGTAAAAAAATCCTGCGTGAAAATCCGGATATTAAAATCGATGTGGTTATCCCCATCCCGGACACCAGCCGCCCGTCGGCGGTCGAGGTCGCGCAGGTATTGGGCGTGAAGTATCGCGAGGGTTTTGTAAAAAATCGCTACATCGGTCGCACCTTTATCATGCCCGGCCAGGACGAGAGAAAAAAATCGGTGCGTCAAAAATTGAACGCCATGGCGATTGAATTCAAAGGCAAGAATGTTTTGCTTGTGGATGATTCCATCGTTCGCGGCACCACCTCCAAAGAAATCGTGCAAATGGCGCGTGACTGCGGCGCACTTAAAGTCTATTTTGCGTCTGCTGCGCCGCCGGTGCGGTTTCCGAATGTGTATGGCATTGATATGCCTACAAG
>JAYWCO010000425.1:0-10249 GCA_043780475.1 Burkholderiales bacterium
CTTTGTTGACTAACCGCATCAACGAACTGACCGACCATTTCAAAAAGCACGTTAAAGATCATCATGGCCGTCGCGGTTTGCTTCGCATGGTCAGCAAGCGTCGCACCTTGCTCGATTATTTGAAGCGCACCAAACTTGATTCTTACCGCAAGCTTATCGATCAGCTTGGCCTGCGCAAGTAATCGTAAGTAATCGCAAATAACTGTTCAGGCAAACGCAATAGTTTATAAAAAGCCCCTCTGAATTTGATTCAGCGGGGCTTTTTTATGTTTTGTAAATTGTTTTAGAAGTTGTCCACCTGTTTTATTCTGCATCGTGTGGTGCAGAAATTGAATCGCACACAAGCGAGAACCCAAGAGAAGGAATGCCAGCATGAAAGCCATTAAAAAAACCTTGCAATACGGGCGTCACACGTTGACGCTGGAAACCGGCGAGATTGCTCGCCAAGCCGACGGTGCCGTTCTGGTTTCGCTCGACGACACGGTGGTGCTGGTCACGTGCGTGGCGCGTAAAGACGCCAAAGAAGGTCAGGACTTTTTTCCGTTAACAGTCGATTATCAGGAAAAAACATTCGCAGCCGGCAAAATTCCGGGTGGTTTTTTTAAGCGCGAAGGCCGCCCATCTGAAAAGGAAATTTTGACTTCACGTTTAATTGATCGCCCGCTGCGTCCATTATTTCCAGAAGGTTTTTATAACGAAGTGCAGATTATTGCCACTGTTCTTTCCAGTAACCCAGAAATCGATTCCGATATTCCTGCCATGATCGGCGCATCTGCCGCAGTGGTGTTGTCCGGCCTGCCGTTTGAAGGCCCGATTGCGGCTGCACGGGTCGGCTATTTGAACGGTGCTTATGTCCTTAACCCAACCAAAACAGAGCTCGAAACCTCAGCACTTGATTTGGTCGTGGCCGCAACTGAAACCGCCGTATTGATGGTGGAATCAGAAGCGCGCGAATTGCCCGAAGACATCATGCTCGGCGCTGTCGTGTTCGGTCATGAGCAGCAGCAGGCGGTGATTAACGCCATCCTTGAATTGGCTGATGAAGCCGGCAAAGATTTGTGGGATTGGACGGCACCGGTACCGCCACAAGCCTTGATTGATCAGATCAATGCGATGGCTGCAAATGATTTGAACGACGCGTTTCGCATCAAAACCAAAGGCACGCGTTCCGACAAATTATCTGAAATCAAAAAGCACGTTATCGCGGCGCTTTGCACCGGCGTTGAGGGTGCACCCGATAAAAATACGGTCAATGCGTTGCTGTTTAATATTGAATCCAAAATCGTGCGCGGCCAGATTCTGAATGGTGAGCCACGCATTGACGGACGTGACAGCAAAACCGTTCGCCCCATTTCAATTCGCCCCTCCATCTTGCCGCGTACCCACGGCTCGGTCTTGTTCACACGCGGCGAGACGCAGGCGATTGTCGTTGCGACCTTGGGCACATTAAAAGAATCGCAAATGATCGATGCGCTGCAAGGCGAGTACAAAGATCGCTACATGTTCCATTACAACTTCCCTCCCTATTCCACGGGTGAAACCGGCCGCGTGGGTTCGCCCAAGCGTCGCGAAATCGGTCATGGCCGCTTGGCCAAGCGCTCACTGATTGCGGTGCTGCCATCCGAAGAAGAGTTTGGCTATTCCATGCGTGTGGTATCCGAAATCACCGAATCCAATGGCTCGTCTTCGATGGCCTCGGTGTGCGGCGGTTGCCTGGCGCTGATGGATGCGGGTGTGCCGATCAAAGCGCACGTAGCGGGTGTCGCAATGGGCTTGATTAAAGAAGGTAATCGCTTCGCTGTGTTGACCGATATTCTGGGCGATGAAGATCATCTGGGCGATATGGATTTCAAAGTGGCGGGTACCGATAAAGGCATTACGGCGCTACAGATGGATATCAAGATCACTGGAATCACCAAAGAGATTATGGATGTTGCGCTCAAGCAGGCTAAAGAAGGGCGCATGCATATCCTGGGCTTGATGAAGCAGGCGGTGCCGGCACCACGTGGTGAGCTCTCATCATTTGCGCCGCAAATTATCAAAATCAAAATTAACCCCGACAAGATCCGTGATGTGATCGGCAAAGGCGGCGCGGTTATTCAAGCCATTACCCGCGAAACCGGTACCGAGATTGATATCGCTGAAGACGGTACTATTTCTATTGCGTGCGTATCAGCAGAAGCGGGCGCTGCTGCCAAGAAACGTATTGAAGACATCACCGCAGAAGTTGAAGTCGGCAAGATTTATGAAGGCCCGATCTTGCGTCTGCTGGATTTCGGCGCGATTGTGAGTCTGATGCCCGGTAAAGATGGTTTGCTGCATATTTCTCAAATCGCTCATGAGCGCGTCAATGCGGTGTCGGATCACCTCAAAGAAGGCCAAATCGTCAAAGTAAAAGTCATGGAAGCCGATGACAAAGGCCGCGTACGGTTGAGCATGAAAGCGTTGCTCGATCAGCCTGCCAAGCCAATGGCTGAATCTGTCGCTGACGCAACGCCGCAGCAATAATCGACATCTGAAAAATGAAACGGCCTTGAGAAATCAAGGTCGTTTTTTATTTTTTTAAATGTGGCCATCACAAATATTTGCGGTATCTAGCGAGGAATTGCTTCAATGAGATTGCAGTAATCATCTGCTAGAGCGTATAATTCGCGTTCGCTTGATTGACACGTCGGGGCGTAGCGCAGCCCGGTAGCGCGCCTGGTTTGGGACCAGGATGTCGTAGGTTCGAATCCTATCGCCCCGACCAATTTTTTGAGCTCATTGAGTTCATTTAGCTCAGTAAGAGCAGTTCAAGTGAAATGTCCGACGTTCGTTTGTTTGTGCCCGTAGCTCATCTGGATAGAGCACCGGCCTTCTAAGCCGGGGGTAACAGGTTCGAGTCCTGTCGGGCGCACCAGCATATTTTCAATGGTGGCCGTGGTGTAGCGGTTAGCACTACGGATTGTGATTCCGTCAGCGAGGGTTCGATTCCCTTCGGCCACCCCATCGCTACTATTTCTCATCCCCCCCCCCCGCGGATGCAATTTAACCAATCCCTGGTTTTATTCCGTCCCGCGCATCTTGATTCCCCCGCCGAAAATTGTCCGGGCTGTTGCGCCTGTGTTCAAGCGTAGTGGCGGACTCTCATCTGGCGAAGTGTAGTTTCACAAAATTATAACTAAGCACATTGCGCGCGGCATTGGTCTGACGACGCTAGTAGTTATAAACAAAGTAGGCGTGAAAAGACGCCCTATACTGTGCAATTAGAAGCAAGCTACAGGTTGTTATGCTGGGGTATGGTTAAGCCAAGATTAGTGTAAGCGGCAGAAATAAATTGCCGGCGACGGGAGTTATCCTGCAAATTAATTGTAGTTTTGCTACACTTCTCCTTATGCCTTCTTTGCCAATCAAACGAAATCAAATTAAGCAGCATGGCTCGATTGATATCAATTTAACCCAAGTTTGCTTAGGCATATTGAAACCTATCGCATTCAAAGCAAACAGAGCGCGTCAAGATTGGATGGGTCATGAAATTTTTAAAAGAAATGCTTCATGTTGGTCAATGAAAATTTAAGAGCAGGGTTCCCACGGTTGGTGGCAGATATAGGTGGCTCCAATGCGCGCTTCGGCTGGCTCACGTCTGCGGATGTTGAGGTGCAGCATATTCGTAAATTGCCGGTAGTCGATCATGCTGCGCCAGTGTTGGCGGTCAGATCATATCTTGACTCTCTATCTGTTCATCTGGGCAATGATTATCATGCGCCGCGCTGCGCCGCTTTTGCCGTTGCCACTACGGTGGTGGGCGATCAGGTTGAACTGATCAACAGTGGTTGGCGGTTTTCGCAAGCATCACTGCAGGCCGAATTAGGACTCGATGATTTGCTGGTACTCAACGATTTTGAGGCGCTGGCCTTATCCCTGCCGCATTTAAAATCTTCACAGCTTCGCGTTCATAGCGGTGTTATCCCGACCGCACACGGCACCATGGCGGTAATTGGGCCCGGTACCGGTTTAGGGGTGGCTGGGGTAGTTGAAACTCGCCATGGTTGGGTAGTGCTACCCAGCGAGGGTGGGCACGTGACGTTGTCTGCGGCTGATGAATTTGAAAGCGCACTGCTGGCGTGTGTGCGTCGCACGTATCCACATGTTTCCGCAGAGCGGCTACTTTCAGGGATTGGGCTGCCTTTATTGCACTCGGCTATTGCAGAAGTATTAGGCATCACGCCACCTTCAGGCCAACATGAATACCTGAGCGCGGAACAGATTGTTGAGCAAGGGTTGACGCAAAGTGATGCGGTTTGCAGCCAAACCCTGGATGTGTTCTGCGCACAGCTTGGTAGCTTCGCCGGTAACGTAGCGCTCACTCTCGGCGCGCGTGGCGGGGTTTATATCGGTGGCGGCATTGTGCCACGATTAGGTAATCGCTTTTTTGCATCGAAGTTTCGCGAGCGTTTTGAATCAAAAGGTCGGTTTCAAAACCATTTGAAACAGATTCCCACGGTGCTGATTACGGACACGCTGGCCGCATTAACGGGTGCGGCCATGGCTATTGAGCAGCATCAGGTATAGGGTCACGACAGCCCGTTTTGCTTATAAATGTAGTATGGCTACATTTATGAGGAGATAAAAATACACGCTATAGACAACTAAGGCTAGTTTTACCATACCAATTCAAGCGTTTTGCTACGGATAACAAGCGCACTTACTAAAATCTGTCTCATATATGACACATCAGGTCATCAATTGGTTGACATCAATATAGTTTTACTACATTATCATTTACAAGATCCAAATTGCACTTGTAAAAGTTTATCGCCCTAGCCGTTAAAGAGTCCCTTGAAGGGACCGCATAATTTAAATCAACCTGAGGAGATTTTTGATGACGAATCCCAATAACAAAGGCCATGCTGGCCTTGTCCAGCATCGCTCTGCCCGTACGGTTTTTAGCTTGAGCCCCATGGCCGCAGCCTGTGCCATGGCTATTCTAGGGGCGGTTAGCTCAGCGCACGCCCAACAAGTTGAGCCACCTAAAACGGACGCGTCCGTGACAGAGGCAGCTAAACAAGAAGCCGCAAAAAAGGCCGCTGCCAAAAAAGACGATAATGCGAAGTCAAGTTTGGACGCGGTCATCGTCACGGGTATTCGCGTCGGTATCGAAGCGGCGATTTCGGTTAAGCAGAATTCAAATTCGATTGTTGAAGCAATCTCGGCAGAAGATATCGGCAAACTGCCTGATAACAGTATTGCAGAATCGATAGCGCGGCTACCGGGCCTTGCCGCGCAACGCGTGGGCGGTCGTGCATCCACTATCAGTATTCGTGGCCTTTCAGGTGATTTCGCCGGTACCGTTTTAAATGGCCGCGAACAAGTCAGCACGGGCGATAACCGCGCCGTAGAGTTCGATCAATATCCTTCCGAATTACTCAGCGGTGTGGTGATTTATAAAACACCCGATGCTGCGCTGATTGGGCAAGGTTTGTCGGGAACAATCGATTTGCAAACAGTGCGTCCCTTGTCTTTTAGCAAGCGCACCGTAGCCGTGAATTTGCGCGGTGAAAAAAATTCTCTCGGCAAAGTCAACAAAGACACACCCGATACCGGTAACCGCTTCAGTGCATCCTATATTGATCAATCGGCTGATCGCACCTTTGGTATTGCGTTGGGTTATGCCCGTAATGAATCCGCTTCACAAGCGCAACGCTGGGAGGCCTGGGGCTATCCTACCGCGCCAGCCGGCATTCCTGGCATTAACCAAGGCACGATTGCATTAGGCGGCAGCAAACAGTTTGGTGATTCTACAAAAGGTACGCGTGACGGCCTGATGGCAGTCTTGGAATTTAAACCCAACAGCAGTTTTTCCAGCTTGCTAGACATTTACTATTCCAAGTTTGACCAAAAAACAGTTTTGCGCGGCTATGAAGCCGGGCTGGTATGGGGCGGTGACGCATTTTCAAACGCCGTTGTTCAAGGTGATACCGTTAAAAGCATTACCTGGACGGGTGTGAAGCCAGTTATTCGCAACGACGTGAACAAGCGTACCGATGACCTCGTCGCATTGGGCTGGAATAACAAACTTAAGCTGGATGGTGGCTGGACCGCGGTGGGAGACTTAAGTTATTCGAAAGCCAAGCGTGATGAATCCATTCTGGAAACTTATGCCGGTACCGTTGGTGTCAAAGACACGGTTAGCTACACCACTGACGGTAATGGTGTTCCCAGCTTTCGTTATGGCCTGAATTATGCAGATCCTGCCATTATCAAATTAACGGATTCAGGCGGATGGGGGCAGGACGGTTATATCAAGTTCCCTAAAGTTACTGATGAATTAAAGGCTGCTCGTGTTAGCGTCCGTAAAGATTTGGAAGGCCTGTTTAGTGGTGTGGATTTTGGTTTGAACTACTCGGAGCGTACAAAAGAACGTAATGTTGATGAATATTTCCTGACACTGAAAAACGGCCCGGCCGTTACAGTGCCAGACAGTTTGCTGGTTTCACCCACCTCGTTAAGTTTCGTTGGGGTTCCGGGGATTCTGAGCTACGATGCACAGGGGGCGCTTAATTCACTTTATAACCTCCGCCGTAATATCAATAATCGTGACATCATCAATAAGCAGTGGGCCGTTACGGAAAAAGTCACGACCGCATATACAAAACTAGATATTGAAACCGAAGTAGGCTCGGTTAATGTGCGCGGAAATGTTGGTGTGCAGGCGATCAACACCAACCAAAGCTCTAACGCATTTGCGGTCAGCACCGGCACGGGCAACAGCTCAACCGCCTTCAAAGGTTCAGATAGTTACACCGATCTTTTGCCTAGTTTGAATTTAGCATTTGGTCTTGCGGATGAACAAACGATTCGTTTTGGCGTTGCAAAAACTATGGCCAGAGCAAGGCTTGATCAACTCCGTGCCAGCACTAATTATTCTTTTGATATAACGAAAAGATTGTATTCTGGTGATGGTGGCAACCCGCAGTTAAAACCATTCCGCGCTAACGCCTACGATGTTTCGTATGAAAAATACTTTGGTGTAAAAGCGTATATAAGTGTTGCCGCGTTTTATAAAGATCTGAAATCCTATATTTATCAAAGCACGATTGCCAAGGATTTCACGGGCGTTCCTAACCCGACCGCTATCACGCCACTTTCCAACATTGGTTCATTTTCTGCGCCCATCAATGGTCAAGGCGGTCACATTAGCGGTACAGAAGTAACAGCGTCAGTGCCGTTTAATTTATTTACACCGATATTGGATGGTTTTGGCGCAGTGATTAGCTATTCCGATACGGATAGCTCAATCCAGCCAAATGGACCAACTGGCGGCACGCAGCCATTGCCTGGTTTGTCACGACGCGTCACTAACCTGACGGCTTACTATGAGAAATATGGTTTCTCGACGCGTATAAGCCAACGTGAGCGTTCCGACTTTGTGGGTGAAGTGACTGGGTTTGGCGCTGATCGCGAATTCCGTTATGTCAAAGGCGAAAAAATCGTCGACTTCCAATTAGGCTATTCATTCGAAAGCGGCTCGCTAAAAGGTTTGTCAGTGTTATTGCAGATGAATAATCTCACTAACGCGGCCTATCAAACCTATGACAGCACACCGAATAAACCAAACCAGTACACCAAGTATGGCCGTACTACTTTGCTGGGTTTGAACTACAAGTTTTAGCCTGAACCGTGGTCTTGAAAAACCCTGTTGGTCTAAGCTGACAGGGTTTTTTTATGTGTTTAATATACAAATATTGCCATTCGTAATGTGAATTTTCTGGCAATTATTAATGGCGTAAAACGGCTCGCCAATCATCTAAAAAAGTTCTAAAATCTGATATGTAAATGTCAGTGTTGCGGCGCTATATTGCGCTACGAAAGCAATAAAGTAATGAGGTCAAAGTATGTTGGATAGCCGAGTAAAGAATATTGTTATCGTCGGTGGCGGGACAGCGGGCTGGATGGTGGCATCGGCACTTTCCAAAGTGCTCAGCCGTGAATACAATATTCGCCTGATCGAGTCGGATGAAATTTCAACGGTTGGTGTGGGCGAAGCGACTATCCCGCAAATCAAGCTTTTCAATCAAGTACTGCAGTTGGATGAAGATGATTTCGTCAAGAAGACTCAGGGTACCTTCAAGCTGGGCATTGAATTTGTTGATTGGACGCGTTTAGGACATTCGTACATTCATGGATTCGGCTCTATTGGCCAGGATTTAGGGCTCATTCAGTTTCACCATTACTGGCTGAAAATGCGTCAAGCCGGTGCTGCGACGGATATAGGTGATTACTCACTGAATACGGCTGCCGCTCCGCGCGGCAAGTTCATGCGCTCCGCCAATATTGAAAATTCACCTTTATCAAATATTGCCTACGCCTATCATTTTGATGCGGGGCTTTATGCGCGCTATTTGCGTAACTATAGCGAAGAGCGCGGAGTGCGCCGCACTGAAGGCAAAATCGTCAGTACCGAGCTGCGCGCCGCCGACGGCTTTATCGAGTCCGTCACCATGGAAAGCGGCGAGAAAATCGCAGGGGAATTATTTATCGATTGCTCCGGATTTCGCGGCTTGCTTATCGAGCAGGCGTTGAAAACAGGTTATGACGACTGGTCGCATTGGCTGCCGGCTAATCGCGCGGTGGCGGTTCCCTGCGCTCGCGTGATGGATCCCACGCCTTATACGCGTTCAACCGCTCGATCAGCGGGGTGGCAGTGGCGCATACCGCTACAGCACCGTACTGGTAATGGCTATGTGTTTTCCAGCGAATTTATTAGCGAAGATGAAGCGACTGCTACCCTCCTGAAAAATCTGGATGGCGAGCGTCTGGCCGAGCCGCGCACACTGAAATTTGTCACCGGCAAGCGAAAAAAATTCTGGAACAAAAATTGTGTTGCCGTTGGCCTGGCGAGTGGTTTCATGGAGCCACTTGAATCCACCAGCATTCATTTGATCCAGTCCAGCATTGCACGCCTGATCAGCTTTTTTCCGGACAAGAGTTTTAATCAAGTCAACATCGATAAATTCAATCAACAATCAGATTTTGAGTTTGAGCGAATTCGGGATTTCCTCATTCTTCACTACATGGCAACCGAGCGCGACGACACACCATTCTGGAATTATGTGCGCACCATGGAAATACCTGGTGAGCTACAAGAGAAAATAGACATCTTTAAAGGCAGTGGCCGCTTCTTCCGCGAAAGTGATGAAATGTTTGGCGCCACCAGTTGGGTGCAGGTCATGTTGGGGCAGGGTATTCAGCCGCAGGGCTATCATCCGATGGTGGATTTGCTGACGCAGGAAGAGCTCGGCGAATTCGTCGGCAGCATCAAATCGGTATTAAGTAAGTGCGTGGATGCGATGCCCACGCATGCCGATTTTATTGCGCAAAATTGCGCAGCAACGACAGCTTAAAGAACAACTTATTCTATTTCTAAACCATTAATACATTAACTATCCACTCCCAAGCGACGATAGACCGAACCTGTGGCAGGTCTTTTTCCAGCGCACAAAGTCCGATGCTCAACTGATCCTCAAGTGCTTCCATTGAGTCAAACACCTTGTTGTGGAAATACTTTTCTCGCAGCTCGTCCCAGATATGTTCAACCGGATTGAGTTCAGGCGCGTAGGGCGGCAAATTCAGCAGCCGTACATTGGCAGGCGTTTTGAGTGCGCCACTGCGATGCCACCCCGCCCCATCCAGAATCATAATGATGCGACGTGTTGGGTGGCGTGCCGCCACTTCGTCCAAGAATATCTGCATGCAACCCGTATTCACATGCGGCAGGATCAATGAATCCATTTCGCCGCTCACCACGTCAACCGCGCCGCAGGCATACGTATATTCATGCGTGAGCATGCCTTGGCACAGCGGGCGCACGGGGAATGGCGCCCAGCAACGACGTACATCGCTGATTCGCCCAAAGCGTGCTTCGTCTTGAAACATCAGCTTGACCGGCGCATCGCTGACCCAGTCGGCAATTAACGTGGCGAGCGTTTCGGGGAGCTTTTTTTCCATGCCTGCTGCGCCACCGGATCAGCTTGCGGATGGTGTTTGTCGGGTGCCAGTTTGCGCCAGCTGTGTCGGTGCAAGAGGTTATAGGCGGACGACAGCGCCATCGTACGGCCAAGCGCGACTTCCAGTTCAGCTTTGATTTGTGGCACGACCAGAATACCGCCTGCGCTGGCACGCGCGAAAAACGGCGCGAGAATCTCACACTCTTGTTCGATACTCAAGTTCTCGCGGCGTCTGCCACCGGCATGCTGGCGCTGTCCGTCAC
>JAYWCO010000426.1:0-3761 GCA_043780475.1 Burkholderiales bacterium
CGACGCACTGCAGCTTATGACCGTACACGCCGCGAAAGGGTTGGAGTTCAATGCCGTGTTCATGAGTGGGCTCGAAGAGGGCCTCTTTCCGCATGAACAATCGATGAATGATTTTGATGGCATCGAAGAAGAGCGCCGCCTTATGTATGTGGCCATTACCCGTGCGCGGCAGCGGCTATATCTTTCGTATGCTGCCAGCCGCATGCTGCATGGACAAACCCGTTATGGGGTGGTGTCACGCTTCATTGATGAGATTCCGCCTGAACTGTGCAAGTGGATTGTGGTGCCGGAAAAAGAAGCTGCTTATGGCGCGCACTTTGCCAGCGGCGGCTATATCGGCAATAGCGGTATGCGTTCAGCCGGGTCAGGCGGATCGGGAAATGGGGCAAGCTATACCGGCCATAAGCAAAGCTACGCTTCGCAACACTATGCGGCACAAAACAAATCTGATGGCGATTACGGCCGTGACGGCACGCCCGATACCACGCGTGCTAATTTCGAAACCAGGCGAGCCGATGCACATCCCTTCGCGGTTGGCCAAAACGTCAGCCATACCAAATTTGGTGAAGGCGTAGTCGTGAACTTTGAAGGTCGCGGCGACGACGCGCGTGTACAAGTAAAATTTCGCGCAGAGGGCGTGAAGTGGCTCTCGTTGCAGTATGCAAAATTGACAGCGCTTTAATGCACTGAAATACAACTTATAACACCACAAAAGGTTGCCATTCCAGTGCGACGCATGGTGCGCCATCGAAAAGCCGGAACCCAGTCCTTCGCATAGTCAGATAGTTGGAACGCGTCGAGCCTAGGGCTTTCAATGCGGACCCAATTCGGTGCGATAGAGCGACGGGTTTTAGAAGTTGCCATACACTGTCACCTTTTGCAAAGCACTTGGGTGATAAAACCAACGTTGCTAAGCGCGGCGACTAAATTGTTAGCCTTTTAAACATCGCCCAAAAGTTTTCAAGCGTACCTTGTTTCAGCGCTTCAGCTCAAACCGCATCGTATCGGGACAGCTTTCGTTGAGCTGCACGCTTTTGCTTGCGCCCCCGACTCGATAGGTGCATACCCAATCCGAACCCACGCCGCCTTTATCGCCGGGCACCCGCTGCGATTTAAACAAGGTACCTTCTGCAACCTTCGGCTTTGGGGTGGCAGGCGCTTCTGCTGGTGTAGGCAGATTAGTCGGCGCCTCTGCTGCTACAGCTGGTAGGGGCGCTGCTGGCGGTACGGGTGGCATCGCGTGCTCGCCGGCTTGTGCGAACACGATGCCGGTTGATAAACCCGCGAGCAGAAGTGTGGTGAAATTTTTGGTGTTGATGGGGGTTTTCATTATTTCCTTCGGGGATGTTTTGTTGCGGTAAAAATATTAGGAATCCTGAAAAGATACCCAATACCAGTACAAGGTTATTTGATGCCTTCGCGTTTGCTGCGGCAATATTTAGAACGGTGGCAATGGAGAAAATCTAGCGAATGCGTTGGGACAATCATATCGATCAATAATTAAAAATAAGATCGCTGCCAGCAGGCCTTATTTCATCAAATAATTCCAGCGCTATTAAATATAGTTGTCATTCTAAAAAGCAAACTTAAGTCATAATTAAGTTTAAGATAGTACAAAATTTTTGCAATTTACAAAATGCAGTGTGCGCAAGGATTGTGACAAAGTTGTGAAAAAAAGTGCAGCACGAGATTTTCGCTCATATGAAATAACATTTTAGGTGGACTTTTTCAAACGGGCTGATTTCACTTGCTTTTTATAAGCCTGAGAGCGGCTGATGCAAGCCCTCGTGTTGGAGCGCTTTTCCTTTCCTGGGACTTTAACTGTATCCGCGGCATCTACGTACATGCTGTACGTTCTAGAAACATTGAAAATTTGTCAATCTGGCGAAAGTCGGAGCTCAGCACATTCCAAGTATTTGAATACACGAAGGACTGGGTTCACGCCCTCCCACCGAATGGTGTCTCCATCGACCGGAATGACGAAATTTTGAGGTTTTAGAAGTTCCCATTTCAGATGGCTGGGTACTCTATTCCCCGCTGGCGTTGGCGGCGGCGCGGTGCGCCAAGTATTACGTGTTGCGCATTACGCATTAAGTATTGGCATTGTCTAATAGTGAGCCCGTTCGCTATTCGCGAAAAACGGATCGATAGCTCGTGTAATTACTGATGGCCAGTAACGGCGTCCAGAGCACGAGGCCAATCAGCGGCATCGCTGCCAGAAAAAAAGCACCGAGCATGATCACGGTAAATAAAATCATCGGCAAGAGATTGCTTAAAAATGCAAAAAAGCTCCAGCGAAGCGCGTGTGATGGCGGCATCGGCGTGAACGCCAGCAAGGGCGGCGCAAACCAGAAAATGCCCATTTGCAGCAGCGTGAGAACAAAGCCCAGGAACACGATCCATTCTTTACCCTGCAACACAATCTTGATGGCCTCCATATCAGGCAGGCCGTTCGGATCACGCGCAAATTCTGCCGGCATGCCCAGCCCCATCAAGGCCAGGCCCATGAGCGTGCTGATGAGTAAGCCAACAGCACCGATCATCAGCAGTGATCGCACCGTCCGCTGCCCCAAATGAAACGCGGCAAATAAATGCGCCACCTTAACCGGCTTACCCGCCTCCTGATCGCGGCACGCCAGCATGAAGCCCGCAAAAAAAGCCGGCTGCAATATATGCATGGTACTGAGACCAATGAACGGCACTATCAGGATGAAAAGACAGACCAATAGCCACGCAGCCACCAGGCCGACCCAGGCAATCGGCTGATGGCGAAACAACAAAAACGCGTCTTTAATCCATCGCGTGCAACTCAGGGAAGGGGTGTCAATAACTTGCATAAATATTTGGATAGTTAAGTGGCAAAAGCGGGGACAGGGAAAAATTGCAGGCACGGTTAAGGACAAGGCTAATAACGCGCAGCGGGATGTTGCAAAAATTTTTATCAACTTAAGGCATCAACGCCTGGTTATGCTTTTCATGGGTCGCGTGATAAGCCAGCAAGCGCTCAGAAAACGGATGATCTTTTGGGTGCGTCATGGCCGAATCACGCGGGAAATAATGGTAGCCCAGCCGTCCCAGCCATGAACGCAGCGCGGCTGCACGCAATACGTGCGGCCATGCGGCTTGCTCAGCCGCGGTAAAGGCGCGCACGCTGGCATAGCCGGTCAGCAGTGCGCTCGTGTTGTCGGCGTTTAAAGCTGCCGCTGGATACGCGCCAATATCCAGGCACCAGTCATTAGCGGTGATGGCAACATCCAGCAGCAATTGATCCTCGCACGCGAAATAAAAATCGATCATTTGCGGCACATGAGCATCGTGATGCTCATCCCATAAAATATTGTCGCGAAATAAATCACCGTGAATAATGCCGCGTGGCAGGTTCAGTGAATCGAAGCCTGCCTGGTGTTTTAGCTCGGCAACCAGGGCGGTGTTTTCGCGAGCAGAAAGATGTGGCTGCAACTCGGCAGCATATTCGCGCCACCATGAAAGTCCGCGCCAGTTGGTCATCTTGAGCCGAAATCCGGCGGCGGCTTGATGCATATTGGCCAGTGCTGCGCCCACGGCAAAGCAATCTTTTGGTTGCGGGTGGGCAATATCATTGCCGTTTAAACGCGTGACCAATGCCGCCGGCTTGTCTTTCAGGGTTTGCAAAATCTGCTGATGCCGGTCAGTCAACGGCGCAGCGCAGGCAATGCCCGCGTGACTCAGATGGGCCATCAGCCCCATATAAAAATCGAGATCCGCGCGCGGAATTTTCAGAT
>JAYWCO010000427.1:0-5708 GCA_043780475.1 Burkholderiales bacterium
CCAACATCGCGCTGGCTCGTGAACGCGCTGTCGATACCGCGCTGGTGGGCAGTTGGACGGTTAAAAATGCTGACCTCAGCGGGCGGCCATTTTCATTGCCGCCCGCGTTTGAACTGAAAATAAATGGCGCCGAATACGGCACCCGCGATTTGAGCAGTGGCTCGCGATATATCGATGTCGGGACGCTGTTTTTTTTCGGCGATGAGCTGGCCGGTGAGCCGCGCCGGATGGATGTGCTCGGTAAAGAAGGGCCCAATAAAGGCAAACGCATTCCGGCCATTTATCGCGTATCCGCCAATGGCCGCGAATTCGAAATCTGCTATGACCTTGACGCCAAAGAGCGGCCAACCGACTTTGTAAGCCGCGACGGCACGATGTGGCTGCGGGTGAGTTACGTGCGCAAACCGATATGAACGATTTGGAAGCGCTGCGCCAGCAGCTACGCGCATTTGCCGCTGAGCGGGATTGGGAGCAATTTCTATCACCCAAAAATCTAGTGATGGCGTTGTCGGTTGAGGCTTCGGAATTGGTTGAACATTTTCAATGGCTCACCGAAGAGCAATCGAAACATCTTTCACCCGCAGCACGCACCGAGGTGAGCCATGAATGTGCCGACGTGTTGTTGTACTTGCTGCAATTGAGCGATAAATTAAACATTGATCTGATCGCAGCCGCGAACACTAAAATTACGCTCAACGCGCAAAAATATCCCGTCGATAAAGCACGCGGCACGGCCAAAAAATACACCGACCTCTAGAAACTTGTCAGATTTTTACTTTTGATTTACCGCTATTCATGATTACAGGAGAAACACATGACTACGATTACCCAAATCATTCGCGCCCAATATGAAACCCGCGGCCCGGTGCCGCAAGAAGTGATTCATGCGGTGACCTTGCCGCGACCCCGACTCGCCGCAGGCCAGGTGTTAATTGAGGTGCTCGCGTCACCGATCAATCCCTCGGATGTACTCACGCTGACGGGTAGTTACGGCATCCTGCCGCCACTACCTGCAATGGGCGGTAATGAAGGTGTCGGGCGTATCGCTGAACTTGGCCCGGATGTGAAATTTCCACCCGTGGGTCAAACGGTTTTGCTGCCCGTCAGTAGCGGCACCTGGAGCAGCCATGTGGTGGCAGAGGCGGCAAGATTGATTCCGTTGCCCAATGAAGCCGATCCCCAACAATTGTCGATGATGACCGTAAACCCACCGACTGCGGCGCTGATGCTAAGTGAGTTTGTGGATTTGAAACCGGGTGATTGGGTTATCCAGAACGTCGCCAATTCCGGGGTGGGCAGCTATCTGATCCAGCTTGCCAAAATCCGCGGTTTTAAAACCGTTAACATTGTACGGCGCGAGTCGGCGGTAGCCGAGGTTAAAGCACTCGGTGGCGATGTGGTATTGGTGGATGGCGAAATGCTTGCCAAGCGCGTGTCAGAAGCAACCGCAGGGGCCGCTATTTTATTGGGCATTGAGGCGGTTGGTGGCGCGGCCACAGATCGGCTGGCAAGCTGTTTGTCGTCCGGCGGCACGCTGGTGAACTACGGCATGATGAGTGGTGAAGCCTGTCAAATTTCGCCCAAATCATTCATCTTTAACGACATAACCCTGAAAGGTTTTTGGCTCGCTAAATGGTTTCGTACCTCAACGCGCGATCAACAAACCGCGCTTTATGGTGAGCTCACCAAACTCATCGCCACCGGCAAGCTGCACGCCAGGATTCATGCGACCTTTGATGTCAGTGACATTAAAGCCGCCGTAGCCGCCGCCAATACGGGCGAACGCGACGGAAAGATTTTGGTAGTGCCTAAGCACTAAGCATTAAGCACTAGGCGCTTACTTGAAATAGCGAAACACCTTCATCGTTTCGCTATCGCTATTTACGGGCCCAAGTTTGTTGTTCATTCAACACTTTCAACTTGCCGCCCACCACAGCGAATCAGCTAACCCCGCGCATGCCCACGTTCTCGCACCGCCGCCAGCACCGCGTTCAATCGTGCCTGTTGCGCGGCATCGCGCGCGGCGTAGCCAAACCTGAACGCATCTGCCAATAATTGCTCGATACTGCCGGCGGGTGTTCCGCTGCTGGGTTTGCCTTCCAGCGCGGCCTTTAACGCGCGCAGCTTAAGATCGCGTCGCGCCGCTTGCGAGGCAGGGGGCGACGGGATATCCAGCGCGGATTCAAGTTGCAGCAGCGTGACATCCAGCGTGGCTGGGTTGGCCGCGTTGGCGGCATTGGCGGTACCGGTAAGAACTGCTTTGAGCCGCGCCTGTAATGACTGTTCCCAAGCTGGCGGCAGCGCGGGCAAGGCCTGCCAGCGTGCTTCAATTTCAGAGTCTGGCGCGGCTGACTCTGCTTCAGCGCAGAGTGCCAGTTTGGCATTAAGTGCATCGCAGGTTGCATACCACACACGGTTAGCGCTACCCGCAAGATGGACTTGTGCCTGCTCACGCGCGGCACGGAAGCGGGCATCGATTTTAGCGGCATCATCACGTTTTACCTCGCCGCCGCGACGCCACAATGTATCGACATCAGCGAGGGTGCGCTTGATTTCACCGGCGGCCGTATCTGCGGTTAAGGCAGCAAGACGGGCGATTAAGGCTTCACGCTGATCGCGGTTAGTTTTGAATTCCTCATCACGTGCGCTGAACGCGGCATCGCGCTGAGTGAACACGGCATCAGTCGCGGCTTTGAATTCTGCCCACAGTGCGTTTTCAATATTGCGCGCCAGCGGCAAGGTCTTGGCATGCTGCTGCCACTCGGTTTGCAGCTCACGAATTTTGGGAATAATATCGCGGCTCTGCGGTTTGGCGGCGGCTTCTGCCACCAGGGTTTTAGCGCGGACAATAAATTTTTCGCGGGCGAGTTGCGCGATGCGACGGGCTTCTTGCAATGGCGCTTCCAGACGCGCCATGGACACGCGCATGCGTTCGAGCAGTTTTTCGCGCGATTTATGCGGTACGGTATGTTCTACCGGCCCCATTTTGCGCCACTCGGTTTGGAAATGTTCGAGTGAGCGCGCCAGCTCGCGATAATCCTGTTGAGCGGTCGCTTGGTGAGTGCCGGGATTCGCTTCGATATTCGGTTCTGTGACCGCATGCTCAGCAAGCTTTACCGCATCCAGGGTGGCGATCAGTTTATTGCGTGCGTCCAGATTTTCTTGTCGCACCGCTTTTAATTTTGCCAGGTGTGCTGCCACTGGAACGTAGGCCGCTTTTAACGCCGTATCAAAACGGTTCCATAGCGAACGGCTTGAGGCGCCGCCTAATTTATCCAGCTCTTTCCAGCGTTCGCGCAGCTTTTCAATCGCATCGGCATGCTGCTTGATGGAAAATTTCGGCGGCAATTTGGCTTGGGTTTTCTTGGACTTGACTTTGCGCGGCGGCGATGGCGCTGTTGCTGGTGCGGTTATTACGGCCTCGACACCAGCGACAACTTCGGGCGTCGATTCTGCAGGCGCATGCATTTCAGCTATAGCAGTTGTGTCGGCTGCTGCTTCTACTTCCGCTACCGCTACTACTCCCGCTTCAATAGCCGTTTCAGCTTCGCCTGCTAATGTTTTTGCCAGCGCTTCGGCTTCCAGCACGAGATCATCGCGAACGCGTCCCCCACCCCAATGTTGCCAACCTTTCAGACGTGCAAATTCAGCTTGCAAGGCGTCGATACGACCGCGCAAGGCCCCGGCAGGCGCACCATTTTCAAGCGCATTGTCGATAGCGATTAGATGCTTGTTCATTTCTGCCAAATGCCCATCGGCCAATGCAGTTTCAGCCACCTGCAGAAGCTCGGCCAGCGCTAAATTACGCTCGTGCTTGACGGCTTTTTTATGCTCGTTTACCTGATGGCGTTTTTCGGCATGATGGGCTTTGCGGGCATCAGTTTGAGTGTGTTGCCACTGATCAAACCGTGCATTCAGCAAACTCGCAATCTGCGCGTCAGCAATCTGCGGCAGAGCATGCCAACGAGCACTGGCACTGGCTTGCGTGGGAGTGGGTGCTGGAGCCGGCTCAGGAGCGGGTAGCGTGGGTACAGCAACGCTCTCCACTTCCATCACAGCTTCTAGCGTAATGACTGCTTCGGCCGCAGGCTGGGTAACATCGGCAGTAGATGCAGCAGCAAGCGTGGCAGCAGGCGCAGCAGCAGGTGCGGCAGTAGGCATCAACTCATCCAGCAGCGCAAGTCGGACTTCAATCTGGGCCGATGTTTGCAAGCTGGTTTGCAAAGACGCTGCCAAATGCGCGCTGGCCTCGCCTTCAGGAATAGTCTTAAGGAGCGCTGCAGCGGCGCTACAAGGTGGCTCCAGGAGGCTTTTATCCTTAATGCCTGCGGCAACATCCCCTGCGGTTACGTTGAGATGCAGCAACGCTTGTCGGGCTTCGGCAGTCCATCTATTCAAGTGCAGCTGATGCTCGCCACGTTCGCGGGTAAGTGTGGTGAGGTCGGCGGCTAGCGCGGCGAACTCATCGCGTTGCGCCGGGTGTACCAACGCCAGATCCAGCGCCAGCCATGCGCGATCCAGTTCGACCAAACGATTAGCCGGAATTTTGGCTTCGTTCACCAGCGCGGCCGCGGCCTCGATCAATTTAGCGGCGGCCTCGCGGGACTCGCGTTGCGACACGATGGCTTCATAGCGCTGCTTGGCGGCGCGATGCACGCGACGGTCATGGGTGCGAAACTCTCGCTCGGCTGATTTGAGCGATTCCTCACCCGTCAACGCCATCACGGCCGCGAGTTTGAGGTCCACTGACGGCGCTTCTTTCGCCACTGCTAATAGCGCCGCGTCATCACCGATGGCGGCGGCCAATTTGGGCTGCCAGGTTTCGGCAAGCTGCGCAGATGCCTGCGCGGCAACCTGCGTGGCTTGCAGTGCCGCCTCCTTTTTAGACGGGGCTAATTTGGCGGTTTCGCTCAACTTGGTGGCAGCGGGTGTTTCAGTTTTTTTGAAGATCTTGCTAAGCATGATTTTGCGGGTTTTCTAAAAGCGGAATGCGCATTGTGCCAGTTGTTGGATGTTTGATTTTTTATCTGTCGTTGCGGGCCATTTTGGGCATCGCGGCCATGGCCGTGTGAAAGACGATAAAAGCGCCAAACTCTAGCACTGGCGCGGTGCTTGAGCCTATTTAGGATATTTTTGACGCGGTATGTTGGTATAAACGCCTTTTTACGGATTCACCAAATTGAAAGGTTGCGCCACACGGGTTATAAAAATCATACTATCTAACGTATGCAATTTTGCGGTAAACCTCACCCAATAATTTTTAATTTTCCAAACCAAATTTAAACACTGAGCACGATTCCATCACAACATAATGGCCAAAAATTCTCACAGTATTGAAGCCTCTGAAGAAGCGGGCGTCAGGTTTTTGCATTTCGGATCCGAGTGGGTTCAGGGTGCTATGCGGATTGCGCGACCATACGCGCTGGAGCTGGAATACACCCGCGAGATGATGGGCTGCCTGCTGCTGCGCGCCGATAGCGATTGGCCAAAAAAAATATTGCAGATTGGCCTGGGCGCCGCTTCGCTAACTAAATTTTGGCATCGCTATTTCCCCAACACCCACCAGACGATTATTGAAATCAACCCGGCCGTGGTGGCGATGGCGTATCAATCATTCAAGCTGCCGTGCGACGAAGCCAGAATTGATATTCAGATTGCGGATGGGGTGGCGTGGATGAAAGATTTTCAGGGCGCGCTGCATGCTAAAA
>JAYWCO010000428.1:0-11509 GCA_043780475.1 Burkholderiales bacterium
TATCCTGCTGGGGCTGCTGATTTGGTGGTTAGTGAAACGTAACCAAAACAATCGCCCAACCAATCAGCCCAGCGCCAACCTGACGCGACCTCTGTAAACTAAGTGAATATTTAAACTGGATAAATTGGGCGACTAGCATGAACTTCACCGCAATCATTGCCGAAGATGAACCCATCCTCCGTGCGCAACTTAAAACCAAACTCACCAAACTCTGGCCCGAGCTCAAGATTCTTGCGGATGTGGGCGATGGCGAGGCCGCGCTGGAAGCGATAGCCGAGCATCAGCCCACGCTCGCCTTCCTTGATATTCAGATGCCCGAAATGACCGGCATTGAAGTCGCCAAAAGTCTTTCACAAAATCGCGACCTCAAATGTCATATCGTGTTTGTAACAGCTTTCGATCAATACGCGGTTGAAGCCTTTGATACCGGCGCGATTGATTATGTGTTGAAGCCCTACACCGATGAGCGCCTGCTGGCAGCCGTAAATCGCCTGAAGGAGCGCCTGAGTGCGGTCCCGGCGCAGCCGCAAAACCTGGAAGCGCTGGTGCAACACCTTGCCGCCAAGCTGAACCAAGGGGCTGAAAAATTAAAGTGGATCAAAGCTAATATCGGTTCAAATTTGCGTTTGATTCCGGTTGATGATGTGCTGTTTTTTCAGTCAGATGAAAAATACACATTGGTCGCGACCAAAGAGTTTGATGCACTCATTAAGACGCCGATTAAAGAATTACTCGATGGTTTGGACGCCGAAAAATTCTGGCAAGTACATCGCTCGACAGTCGTAAACGCAACCGCGATAGAAGCCGTCACCCGCGACTTTCGCGGACAAGCCACGGTCAAGGTAAAAGGCCGCAAAGAAAACCTCACCGTTTCCCGCCCGTTTTCGCATTTGTTTAAGCAGATGTAAGCTGCGCTTCTTGTCCGGCAGATGTAAGCCGCGGTTCAAAGTTCTGCAGCCACGGGTCTATCGCTTAAATTTCTGTTTCATCGCCGCCCTTTCTGCTCCGTCGCAATGCTATGTTGTCAGAATCGTCAAATCGGCACACTGGCTAAACCACCATTAAGCGGCGAAAGAATTCTGACGTGAAAAAAATTCCCTGGCGGTTTTATATCGCACTATTTCTCACTGGCGGTCTGACTATCGGCATTGTGGTGAGTTCAGCCAGCCGTGCTGCCCATCAATCGCCCGTCATCGGCATTCTGGCAAGCATATCAACAGCTGTCTTGTTTGTGCTGCTCATTACGCTAACCTACCGCCGCGCCATGCAAAAGCGCGATCCTAACTTTACCCTGGCCGACGCGTCAGCACGCTGCAATGCTACGTTCTCGTTGCCCGTCTCAAGCGACGATGCATTCGATTTATGTACTACTGCGCTGGCTTATCTCCCCGGATTTTATGCGCAGAAATCTTCCCGGGCAGAATTTAAAATTGAGGGCATTACCGGCGGTGCAGGCATGGGCTATTTTGCGTTCGGCTCACCCGGCGAACGAATTACGGTGAGCATCAAAAGCCGCGGCTCCGGCCAATCAGAAGCTTTTGTAGAAAGCAAACCCGGCACACTTTTCATCGTGCTCGATTACGGGAAAAATCGCGAGAATCTCAACACCATTTCCAAGCGCATCAACGAACAAATTAAGCACCGCTTTGAGGTGCAGCGCGAAGCTACTGCGCATGCCGAGATGCAGCGCGCATTGACCGAGGCAAAACTCAGCGCCCTCGAAGCGCATATTGAGCCACATTTTTTGTACAACACCTTGGCCAACGCACAGTTACTGACGCGCAGTGACCCTACACGCGCCGATGAAATGCTCGGCAATCTCATTACCTATTTACGCTCATCGCTGCCGCAATCCGACGGCGCGGGTTCTATCCACGGCTCTACCCTGGGCCGTGAAATTGAGCGCTCAACGGCGTATCTGGAAATCCTCAAAATTCGCATGGGTGCGCGGCTTAACGTCCGCGTCAATTTGCCTGAAAGCCTTGCTGGATGCGGTTTTCCAGCCATGATGGTGCAAACCCTGGTTGAAAATGCGATTAAACATGGCCTTGAACCCAAGCTGGGCGGCGGTACTATTTCAATTGCAGCGACACAATATGACGGGCGGCTAGAGGTGACGGTTACGGATGATGGTTTGGGCCTGCGCGAACATACCTCGGGTACCGGTCTGGGGATTAAAAATATTCGTGATCGACTCAAGCTGAGCTTTGATAATCAAGCCACCTTAACCCTTGAGCCTCATTCACCGAATGGGATCGCGGCGACCATCACGATGCCATTCAATAGCCACCAACCCGAGTAAACATAACCGCCATGCAAAATTACCCCACCGCCATCATTGCAGAAGACGAAGAACTCCTGAGGGACGAGCTCGCCGCTCAGCTCAAAAAAATCTGGCCCGAGCTGAATATCGTGGCGCTTGCAGAAGATGGCGCGGCAGCACTTGAAGAAATCGCTGCGCATAAACCGGATATCGCGTTTCTTGATATCCGCATGCCCGGTTTAACCGGGCTAGACGTAGCTGCCGCGTTGAGAGATTGCGCACCGCTTACGCGCATTGTTTTTGTAACGGCCTATCAGCAATATGCGGTTGATGCGTTTGAAAAAGGCGCTGTTGATTATTTACTCAAGCCGATTCAACCTGAGCGCCTGGCGGCCACCGTGGCCCGGCTTAAAATCTCGCAGTTAGCGGCCAATCAAACCCTAAATCCTGGGGTTAATCCCGGAACAAATATCGATGCGGTTGGCGAGCTGTTGGCGCAACTAAAAATAAAAATGGAGACAGACACCAAGCGTGAACCGTTAGCCTGGATTACAGCAGGTGCCGGTAAAGATACCCGGCTCATCATGATTGATGATGTCGCCTATTTCCAAGCGGACAGTAAATACACGGTCGTGATGACAGTCGCCGGCGAAGCGCTGATCCGCACGCCCATAAAAGAGCTGCTCGATCAGCTCGATGTCGCTCACTTTAAACAAATTCACCGGGCCACGATTGTGAATTTGCGCGCCATTAAAACGGTATCGCGTGACGATAGCGGCAAAGGCATGATCAAATTGAAAACCCGACCAGAAACGCTGTCGGTAAGCCAACCGTTTATGCATTTATTTCGGAATATGTAAAATAGGTTGTGTCAGAATAAGTCGTCGCAAAAAGATTTTTCGAAGCACCCTTCAAGCTATTTTTCCGGAAACAACCCATATGATTTACAAACTCGGCGATAAAACACCCCAACTAAAAGGCCAACACTATATCGCGCCCAACGCCACTGTGATCGGTGATGTGGTGATGGAAAAAAACGTCAGCGTCTGGTGGAACGTAACGATTCGGGGTGACAACGACACCATCACGCTGGGTGAGAACGTGAATATTCAGGATGGCGCAGTCCTGCACACCGATGAAGGGGTGAAGCTGACATTGGCTGCGGATGTGAGCGTGGGCCATATGGCGATGCTGCACGGTTGCACAGTGGGCGAGGGCACGCTGATCGGGATCAAGGCAGTTGTGTTAAATGGCGCCGTGATTGGTCGTGAGTGTTTAATCGGCGCGAACGCGCTGATTCCTGAAGGCAAGGTGATTCCTGATCGTTCGCTGGTGGTGGGCTCGCCTGGGCGCGTGATCCGCACGCTAACGGACGATGATGCAAAAATGCTGCGCGGCATTGCGCAGCATTATGTCGACAACGCGGCGCGTTATCGACAGACGCTACAGCTAATCACGGCAGTATGAAATCGCGCTGCAACCCGTAATCAAAACCCCAGCCTTAACAAGACCCCATGCCGCGGCCAATAGATCAATCTGGCACCTATCGCGCCTACAACCCGGCGTGGCCCCGGTCCCAGCCAGCACCGTGGCGTGCCGGCCGTGGCGCGCTTCTGCTGTATACGCTGGTCATCTTGTATGCGAGCCTGAATCCGTTTGTCGGCTGGCGCATGCCAGAGGTTTTTACGCTGCTAATCTGGCCCAAATACATCACCGTGTTCGATATTGTGCTCAATGTTTTGGCCTATGCGCCTCTAGGTGTTTTGTGTGCGTCGGTGCTCATCGCGTTCATGCGCCGTCGCGATCAGCCGTTGCGGTGGCAAATGATAAATACGCGCGCCGCCGCATGGCAAGCCTGGCTATTGGCGGTATCGGCAGCGGCCGTGTTATCGGCGACGATGGAAACTGCTCAAGCGTTTTTGCCAGGGCGGGTTTGTTCCCCGGCGGATTGGCTGTCGAATGTATTGGGCGCACTGCTGGGCGCTACGTTTACCGTAGCGCGCCCGGGACGCATCCTGCTCGAAAAAGTGGAGCGCTGGCGCTACCGGCATTTTGCGGCGGGTAACTGGACTGACTGGGGGCTGCTGTTACTCGGTTTGTGGTTATTCGCCCAGTTAAATCCCGCTATTCCATTTTTTGAGGCGGGCAATGTTGTCAATCAGCTCACCTCGGGCGAAAAGCCGCACCCCTACGACCCACTCTACTTGCTGCCGCAGGCCGTGGGCATTGCGCTCAATGTATGTGGCTTTGTTCTTTTCATCACGGTGCTGCTGCATCCAGCGAAACGGGTTTGGGCGAATGTGTGGGTGGTGCTGCTGCTGGGATTTATCGCAAAAGTATCCATGGCCTCTCTGATGCTCAAAGCCCCGCAGATGATTGCATGGATGGGGCCGGGCACAGTGATCGGATTAACCTCGGGGTTATTGCTGGCGGCACTGTTTGCAGCGATGAAATATCATTGGCGGGTGTTTGGCGCTACCTTGTTTGTCTTCGCAGGCGGCGTGATGGTGAAGATTTCAAGTGTCTATAATGCATTCGATGAAACCCTGCGCTTGTTTGATTGGCCGTATGGGCAGCTGGTTAATTTTGCGAGCCTGACCCGGTGGGTGAGCGAGGCGTGGCCATTAGCGGCATTCTTGTTTTTAGCCATGGCGTTTGTGAAGCATCGCCGGGGCGACTAAAATAGTTACTGTTACGTTTATATTTATATTTAGGTGTGTGACAAAACAAGATGAAAAAACAAACGACGGGCTACTACCAGCACCATGTTTTTTTCTGCGTGAATCAGCGCGACGATGGGCGTGCCTGCTGTAGTCAGCACGATGCCGAAGGTGTGCGTGCGTACGCCAAAGATCGCATTAAAGCGCTCAAATTGAATGGTGAAGGCAAGGTGCGAATTAATACTGCGGGCTGCCTTGACCGTTGCGATGAAGGTCCGGTACTGGTCATCTATCCCGATAATGTCTGGTACACCTATATCGATAAAAGCGATGTGGATGAAATTATTGCCGAACACATCCAAAACGGGCGTGTGGTCGAGCGCCTGAAAATTTAATCAAAACGACGCGCGCCATATGGCTAGCCCTTTTCCCAATATGCAGGCCATGATTCAAGGCGAAGCGGGTGTAATCGAGCTGCGCGCCCATGTGCCTGACGGGATCGCCCTGCGTGCAGTTGCAGTTGTCGCCCATCCCCATCCGCTGTTTGGCGGCACCATGGATAATAAAATTGTCACCACGATTGCGCGCGCGTTCTACGATGCTGATGCAGCCACTTACCGGTTCAATTTTCGCGGCGTCGGTGCCAGCGAAGGCACACATGATGAAGGCCGTGGTGAGACCCAGGATCTACTCAAGGTTATTGCGTATGCGCAATCGTTGCACCCTGATTTGCCATTGTGGCTGGCCGGATTTTCATTTGGTGGCGCCGTCACCCTGGCAGCCAGTGAACATGTGAGCGCGGCCGAGATGGTGCTGGTCGCGCCCGCTTTCCAGCGCCTCTCCACTTGGGCGGAGGTGCAGGAAGGCGGCAAGCCGCCCGAAACCACTATTATTATTCACGGTGAAAAAGATGAAACCGTGCCGCTAGCCGATTCGATGGCATGGGCCAGGCCGCGCAATATACCCGTAGTGGTCGTGCCGAATGCAGACCATTTTTTTCATCTGCGCCTACATATTATTAAACGTCTGGTGTCGCGCCTGGCGGTAGGCGCGCGGGATGCTGCAATTAATCAGCCGCACACTTGAGGCCAGCCTTTAGTGGGCACGCATAATGCCCATGTTCAGTCACTCTAGTCGCCGTTCCTGATCTCAATAATTTGTATATTGTGATGAATTTCACATTGCGCTGGGGCAAACAGCGTCACACTTAACCTGTTTTAAACAACCCCGGTTATTCACGCCATATTGCCAACCTCGCAGGACCTGCATGCAAACTTTTAACGCTATTCCCTTGTTCGGTAATTTAACGCCCGCGCAGCTAGACAGCATTGGTGCACATGTCGCTTTGCAGGTGATAGAAAAAGGGGAGGTTATTTTGCGTCAGGGTGAGGTGGCTGATTCCTGCTTCGTCATTGTTGCTGGTCAGGTAAAGGTTTATATGAGTGTGAGTGATGAAACTGATTCCGCACGCGAGGTTATTTTAAAAACCTTGGGCCCTGGCGATTTTTTTGGCGAGTTGCCGATGTTTGACCAAGAGCCGCGCAATGCCAGCGTTGCCGCGATGGATCGCGTGCATCTGCAAGTACTGTCCTATACGGCGTTTCAACGGGCCATCGAAAAATCCCCCGATATTGCGCGTGGTGTGATGGCCACACTTGCTGCACGGCTACGTCACGCAGATCGTAAAATTGGCGCGCTGGCCTTGACCGACATTGCCAGCCGCGTATCGCGCACCCTGCTGGAGCTCGCTATTATGTCCAACGGCCGTCGAGTGATAGGGTCGCCTTTCACCCAACAGGATTTAGCCGATATGATTGGTGCCTCGCGAGAAATGGTGAACCGCACGTTGAAAGATTTAGCGGGCGAAGGTTATATCGACGTGCAGCGAAAAATGATCACGATTCTGGATGATCGCCTTTCCGCCCGAATTTAATCTGCTGCGTTTATTCGTAAAAAAGCCCGCATCGCCAAGCGATGCGGGCCGTTTCATTCCAGCCAACGCGCAGGCGATTTTAGTTGACGTATTTAATGCTGCACCCATAGGGCGGGGTGTTTGCAGCAGTCACGGTCTTGCCGCTTTTTAATTCATTCAGGGCCGCCACAACAAAATTTTTCGCACCCGCCACGTCGGCCTTATTTGCGCTGGGCTTGTCATCAATCGCACCGGCATACACCACCATCCCCACCGGGTTAATCACGTACATATGCGGCGTGGTTTTAGCACCGTACACTTTGCCCATTTTCCCGTCGGCATCAGTCATATAGGCGTCAGGAGCCGCTTTTTTGGCAGCGATATAAGCCTTCAGTTTTTCATTGCTCATGAAATCCTGATGCGTCGGATGGGTGGAATTAATGGTGAGCCACACGGTATCTTTCGCATCGTATTTATTCTGCAGGCTCTGCATATTGTTGCTGTCGTAGTGTTTTTGCACAAATGGGCATCCGGGGTTATGCCATTCCAGCACCACATACCGGCCTTTGAAGTCAGCCAGTTTGACCGCCTTACCGTCGACATCTGCCAGTGTGAAATCAGGTGCCGGTTTGCCCGCAGTGGTGTTTGCAAACGCCCTGCTGGTGACAGCGCCCGCCAGCAACGTAGCAGTCAGGCCAAGCGCAGCGAACGATAGAATTTTCTTCATGAAAACCTCATGTTTAAAATGAAAAGAAAAAAGCAAGGTAAAGCAAAATACAGTGTCAAAAAAAGCACACGTCGGTTTGATGAGCCATGATTTTGAGAGCGACTGCGTTTGAAAGTTTCGCAGCCATTTTTAAAACAGCTGCACCTCAAGCAGGATATTAGATTAACTGAAAACCAAAAAGGGCTTTCCACATTAAGGTAGAAAACCCTTTTGATTTTTGTGACGCAGTCTGCTTCTAGGTCATGCGACGTTTCAGCTCGGCATCTACTTCGTGCATGTATTCTTCAGTCGTCAGGTAAGGATGATCCGGGCTAATCAAAATTGCCAGATCTTTGGTCATCTTGCCCGCTTCAACCACATCCACGCAGGCCTTTTCCAGCGTCAATGCGAAGTTGACGACATCGGGTGTGTCGTCCATGCGGCCACGCGCTTGCAGGCCGCGCGTCCAAGCATAGATTGAGGCGATCGGGTTGGTCGAGGTGGGCTTACCCTGCTGGTGCATACGGTAGTGACGTGTCACCGTACCGTGCGCCGCTTCAGATTCCACCGTTTTGCCATCAGGCGACATCAACACCGAGGTCATCAGACCCAGCGAGCCGTAGCCTTGCGCCACTGTGTCGGATTGCACATCGCCATCATAGTTTTTACAGGCCCACAAATAACCCCCGCTCCACTTCAGGTTTGAGGCCACCATATCATCAATCAAACGGTGCTCATAAGTGATGCCTGCCGCATCAAATCTGGCTTTAAATTCGGCATCAAAAATCTCCTGAAACAGATTTTTAAAGCGGCCATCATAAATTTTCAAAATCGTGTTTTTAGTCGACAAATAAACTGGGTAATTACGCTGCAGACCGTAGGTCAAACAAGCGCGCGCAAATCCTGCAATTGACTCATCGAGGTTATACATCGACAACGAAATGCCCGGGCCAGGCGCTTTAAAAACCTCACGCTCAATTGGCGCAGACCCATCGGCGGGCGTGAATTTAACCGTCAACGTGCCCGCGCTGGGAAACTGGAAATCGGTTGCACGGTATTGATCACCAAAACCGTGACGCGCAACCACCACCGGTTTATCCCAGTGCGAAACCAGACGCGGCACGTTTTTACAAATGATCGGTTCGCGGAAAATCGTGCCGTCGAGAATATTGCGGATGGTGCCGTTTGGTGATTTCCACATCTGCTTCAAACCAAATTCCTTCACCCGCGCTTCATCAGGCGTAATGGTTGCGCACTTCACGGCCACCCCATATTGCTTGGTGGCGTGGGCAGAATCGATGGTTACTTTGTCATCGGTGGCATCGCGATGCTCCATGCCTAAATCGTAGTATTTGAGATCGATATCGAGATATGGCAGGATCAGTTTTTCGCGGATCATTTGCCAGATAATGCGCGTCATCTCATCGCCATCCATTTCAACAACGGGATTTTTAACTTTAATTTTACTCATCGGGATTCCTGCGAAAAAGACGGCGGTGGGGAAGAAATGCGTGCAAAAACATCCTGCGAATTATAGCAAATCTCGATATGCTAGCGGCAATCGAGCGCGTGGTGGGGGACAACGGGAAAACCCGCGGGAAAATAGGCGAGCAATCAAACCCTAATATCCACGCTGGTTTCCAAGCGCTTTTCGGGACAATGCGAATGTGCGTGAACGCTAAAATAAGCGCCAATATGCCGAGCTAAATTTATTATCAACCTACTCGCAGCCCAATCATCTATCCTGTCTATGGCTACTAGCAGCTTGTTTGCACTTATTGACGATATCGCCACCATCCTCGACGACGTCGCCGTCATGAGTAAAGTCGCCGCCAAGAAAACCGCTGGTGTATTGGGCGATGATCTGGCGCTCAACGCCGAGCAGGTTGCAGGCGTAAAGGCAGATCGCGAACTGCCGGTGGTGTGGGCAGTGGCCAAAGGCTCGCTCATTAATAAAGCGATTTTAGTGCCGCTCGCGTTAGCGATCAATGCGTTGGCGTCCTGGGCAGTGACGCCACTGCTGATGGTAGACGGTGCTTATCTTTGCTATGAGGGCTTCGAAAAAATTGCGCACAAATTTTTTCACTCGCCAGCCGACGATCAAACGCATCACAGCCAATTAGTTGAGGCTGTTGCAAATCCCGCTATCGACATGGTTGCGTTTGATAAGAACAAAATAAAAGGCGCGGTGTGCACTGATTTCGTTCTGTCTGCCGAAATTATTGTGATTACGCTGGGCACAGTGGCAACAGCAACATTTGGTAAACAAGTAGCGGTCTTATGCGCGATTGCGCTCATCATGACGGTTGGCGTGTATGGTTTCGTCGCGGCCATCGTCAAGCTCGACGATGTCGGCCTGTATCTGGTAAAAAAACATCGCGGTCTCGGTCTGGCCGGTGTTGCAGGCCGACTTATGGTGAATGGTGCACCCTATTTAATGAGGCTGCTTTCTGTGGCCGGCACCGTGGCCATGTTTCTGGTGGGCGGTGGCATTGTGGTGCATGGCATACCCGCCTTGCAGCACATGATTGAAGCGGCGGCGGCACATGCTGGCGGCGTGTCGGCCAGTATTTTGCCGACCGTGGTAGATGGTGCTGTCGGTGTGGCCGTAGGCGCGGTGATGGTGATGGTGATGTTAATCTCGCTTATGCAGCGCGCTATGAAGGTATTAAAAACAGGCAAAAAGTAAGTCGTAACGGATAACCCGTGGCAGAGGTATTTAATAAATACGGAGAGATAATTATCATGAAAATACTGTCTAGCGAAGAGTATCAAGACCGTATTAATCCTTGGCTGAATAAACATGTGAATGTGGCGCATAGTATTCCGGTCGCGTTTCCCCGTTTTCGTTCCATCATCGCAAATGAAGCATTTTTGTTTGTATTAACGATGGTGCTTTTTGTAGTGATTTATGTAGTCATCTCTATACTTTTTTCCTCACCAGGCATGAGTAGTAATACCAGCGTTATTGAAAATATTGAGGGAACGTTTAGAAATCCCAAGGCACTCATATTGTTTTCGCTTGTCTACTTACGCGCTGCTTATTTCATTTTAAGCAGACTTAACCATGAATTGCTTGTGGCTGTCGCGGGTTTTTTACTCATGATGTTGATCGCTTTGATGGCGATAGAAATGCCTGCGCTCGAAGCTTGGTTGGACGGTACCCCTATGCAGTATTCAGCACCGGCAGTGACAACTTTAGCGGCAGGTGCCTTGATGGCTTATGTGCTTACACGAAAGCTGTTACGACAGTTTCACGAGGCGAAGAATAAACCAACGGCGCGCGGTGGTTAGTGCTGTTGCGAACCTAATGCGGCGCGGGACAAGCGATCATTGATCGCATCCCAAGGTGCACTATCAGGTGGGGACTCAACCAAAATCATTTCCGTTGCCGCCGCATCAAGGGTGCGCAAATTGGCGTATAGCCCCTGTGCATAGCCGACTGCGTCAGTGCCGGCGCTGATCCACACCAGGCGACGCGCATTGCGAATCCCGACCCCGACGGGTGATGGTTTTACACGGGGCTGTGCGGCAAGTGCTAACACGGCGACGCGTTTGCCGGCATCAAGCAACGCATCCATCTTGATCTGCAACTGCGCTGCGGTGAGCAGTACGAGTGGCGTCAACGGCGCATAGTGAGCGGCGAGCGAGCCAGACACGCGCGGCGTTTCGGTCGTGCTTGCTGCTTCTCTGGTATTTGCGAGGGCTGGTGATGCTGACTCTTCACGCGTTAACGGCATGTCACCGATCACGTCGCGTATTTGTTCGCGTGAGATCGCGCCGAGCCTGAGCATTACCGGATGGGCGCGTGATAAATCCAGAATAGTGGATTCAATGCCAACATCACACGCGCCACCATCGAGCAGGTAGATGGCAGCGTCAGGGGTATTACCCACCAACTCACCGAACTCATCGCGCACATGTTGCGCAGTGGTGGGGGATACATGGCCAAATTTATTGGCTGACGG
>JAYWCO010000429.1:0-3651 GCA_043780475.1 Burkholderiales bacterium
ACAACAGTAGTATCTTATGTCTTATATAAGAGTTATTGACGCGCCGCAACAATCGGTGTAGTTTTGGGTCCATCCACCTGCAAAAAAACCTACCAACGAGTTGACCATACCATGATGACAAGCCCCGCCGTGAGCAACATGATCGATATCACACAAACCGAATCTATCGCTGCCGCTGCTCTCAACAGCACCACCGCCACCGTGCTGGGTGACTACTGGCCGGGCATCCAGATTTACTATCCGCCGGTCAAGTATGCGCCGGCGCTAGGGCTGTATGAAGATCTGGAGCAAGCCTCGCAGCGCTTCAAAAAACACGCCTGGGGCACCAACTCGCACACCCTGATTTTTGATCTGGAAGACGGCTGCCGTCAAAAGGAAATGTCGCGCGAACTGCTGCGCATGGAACTGCCAAACATGCCCGTGCGTAAAGAAGTGCAGGTCGCTATTCGGATCAATCCGTTCCGTACCGATGAATATGAAAAAGATTTGCAGCTGATTCGGGATTTGTCCGACCACATTGATGTGGTGATGCTGGCCAAGGCAGGCGAGGCGTATGGTTCACCTGAAATTCGCGATCTCTCCGCGGTACTGGTGGGCCTGAATCACAAGATGACGATTCAACCGATTATCGAGCATCCAAAGTCACTCAAAATCGCGCCGGATCTCATGCAATATGCGACCGTAAAGCATGTGGTGTTCGGCATCCATGATTTCTCCAAAGCGATGGGCATTCAGATTACGCCCCGCAACTGGACCACCGAGCTGGCCTATTTCATGAATCAGATTTTATTTGAAGCGCGGATCGCCGGTAAAGGCGTGATTGGCGGCGTCGAAACCCTGATTGGCGCGTCGATGATGCCGGAGAATTTTGTCGAGCCCGATGATGTGCGCCGCTGGCTCGATTTGCATGGCGATGAAGAATCCCGTGTCGTCTACAAGCATGCTTGTGAAGAAGCCGCGATGGGCATGACCGGCAAGCAGGTGATTCATCCGTATCACATTCATCCCTGCAAGGTTGCCTACACGCCTTCGCCCACCGACACGAAAACAAAAATCGCGATTTTAAAAGCCGCTATTGAGGCGGATGCACTGCTCGGTGGCGCAATTAAATTCAACGGTGAAATGCTCGATCCACCGATGTTTGGTAAAGCGTTGCAGACCTTGTTACGCGCGCATGCGCTGCACGCATTATCGATTGATGATTCGCAATTTGCGATTGAGGTATTGCGTAAATTACCGGCGCAAGTGGTGCGTGAAAACTGGCCTTATGGCGTCATTCTTTAAAGCACAAAAAATATAGAACGCCATTCGGCGGGCATTTCCAGCAGGTTTTGATTAAAAAGCCAACCTGCATTCGCCGCACCCGCCACATCCGCCGACTTTAAGAGATTCATATGAACGCAAACGCCAGCTTCCCGCCCTACCCCGCATGGACATGGCAAGTCCCCGAATTTTTCAATATCGGTGCGGCCTGCACCGATGCCCATCTCGGTACCGAGGTCGAGCATCGGATCGCGATGATTGTCGACGATGATCATCGCGGCACCATATCCGTCACCTACGGTGAGCTCGCCCAACGAACCAGTCAATTCGCCCAGCTGCTGCGCAAACAAGGCGTTGAACCTGGAGAGCGGGTATTGATTCGCCTACCCAATAGCATCGATTATCCGACCGCGTTTTTAGGCGCGATGAAGGCAGGCTGCATCGCGGTACCAACATCAACCTTGCTCACGGCCGAAGAGGTTTTATACCTTGCCAAAGATTCCGGGGCAAAGGTGCTGGTAATGGATAAAGCGGCATGGCCCCACCTCGCCCCACATATTGCAAATGCGAACAGCATCGCACTGGCGTTGCTATCTGGCGAAGGTCAGCAGGCTCATGTCGGGGCGCTGAAAGTGCTTGATTTGGCAACTGCACTTGCCGCCATCACGGCGTGGTCAGCGCCGCACGCCACCCGTGCGAACGATCCCGCGTATCTGGTTTATACCTCCGGCACCACCGGTTATCCGAAGGGGGTTTTGCACGCGCATCGGGCCTTGATCGGGCGCGAACCCGCCTCTGAATATTGGTTTAATTTTGATCCGAACCAAGTTGATCGCATCCTGCACTCGGGCAAATTTAATTGGACCTATGTGCTGGGCTCCGGTCTGATGGATCCGCTGTATCGCGGCAAAACCGTGATCGTGCACGAAGGTAAAAATGATGCCCATTTATGGACGCGTCTGATTGCCAAACACCAAGCGACCATCTTTATTGGGGTGCCCACCATTTATCGACAGATCGTACAGAAAACCACGACGACCCAGGCCGATGTGCCCACGCTGCGCTTTTGCATGAGCGCGGGCGAACATTTATCGGACGACATGTTGGCCGCCTGGCGCACCCGGTTTGGCATGGATATTTTCGAAGCGGTCGGCATGAGCGAGTTTTCATACTATCTTTCTCAATCCATCCACCGCCCGATTCGCGCGGGCTCAGCCGGATTCGTCCAGCCAGGGCACGATATCAGGTTACTGAATCCCGATACGGGTACAGCCGTTGCACCCGGTGAAGAAGGCATGATCGCAGTGCCCGACACCGACCCCGGATTGTTTTTGCGCTACTGGAATTTACCGGAAGAAACCGCTAAATATAAGCACGACGGATTTTTTTTCACGGGTGATTACGCCAAACTGGATGCTGAAGGCTATCTGTGGTTTTTAGGGCGCCGCGACGACATTATCAAAAGTTTTGGTTATCGGGTTTCACCGTATGAGGTCGAGCGCGTGCTCAAATCGCATCCCGCGGTCGCTGACTGCGCATGCGTCGGCGAGGAAATTGAAAAAGATAAATTGATCGTGGTCGCTTACGTCATTACCCAAACCGATCAAACTGTGTCTGCTGATGAACTTCTGAAATTTGGCCAACAACACCTTGCCGCCTATAAAGCGCCCAAACGAATCTACCTGGCCAAGGATTTCCCGCGCACCAAGAATGGTAAAATTCTGCGTCGGGAGATATCACCGACAATAGCCGTCGCGACATCCGGATAGGCATAACCAGTCAGTTTGCTCTGCCGGTATTACCCGATATTGTGTACTGGTAATGCAGTTCGGATGCATTGATTTTTGACCCGGCAAGACTCCTTTTGCCGGGTTTCCCTATGTATTTTCAAGATGGAAAAATATGTCTTCACCTGAAAACCAACGCCCGCTAAAAACATTGCCACGACTCATTTTCATGAGTCGATGGCTGCAACTGCCGCTCTATATCGGGCTCATTCTAGCGCAGTGCGTTTACGTTTATCAGTTCTGGACCGAGCTTTATTACCTCACTCTTTCAGCACTTGGTAATGAAGCCGCCCTTCAGCATATTCTTCAAGCCATCGCCGTTGAGGGTGCCAAGGCCCCGACCAAGCTCAATGAAACCACGCTGATGCTGGTGGTGCTCGGATTAATTGATGTGGTGATGATTTCAAACCTGCTCATCATGGTCATTATTGGTGGCTACGAAACCTTCGTCTCGCGAATGAATCTGGATTCACATCCTGACCAGCCCGAATGGTTATCGCACGTTAATGCCTCAGTGCTGAAAGTCAAACTTGCGACCGCCATTATTGGCATTTCATCCATCCATTTGCTCAAAACCTTTATCAATGCCAAAGCCTATATG
>JAYWCO010000430.1:0-4754 GCA_043780475.1 Burkholderiales bacterium
GTTTGGGTGTCAGTGAGATTAAAAACCCGCGACAATAATA
This sequence comes from Burkholderiales bacterium, assembly GCA_043780475.1. Taxonomy (GTDB): domain Bacteria; phylum Pseudomonadota; class Gammaproteobacteria; order Burkholderiales; family Usitatibacteraceae; genus UKL13-2. The sequence continues at coordinate 41 of JAYWCO010000430.1, forward strand.
GTGGCCCCATTTCGGAAATGGTGGCCCGCACCGGGTGGCCTTGTTCACCAAATACATCCCATAGCGTGACGGGACAGGCGGCCGGCATCAACGGGAGTTTAAGTAATTTTGCGCGCTCTTCAACCCGCGTATTGGCTTTGCCTGCTTGCGATATGCCGGTCAAATCGCCTTTTACGTCAGCCATAAAAACCGGCACGCCGATGCTTGAAAAATGCTCCGCCAGCACTTGCAGCGAAACCGTTTTGCCGGTGCCGGTGGCCCCGGCAATCAAGCCATGACGATTGGCCATATTTGGCAATAACAGCAGAGCCGTCATGGCGGCATCGCTGGTTTTGGCAATTAACATCGGATCGGTCATGGGGCTTTAATATGAGCGAGCGGGATTTGAAAGGAAGGTAGCAATGGTACGTAGCGTAAGTGAATGGTAACATCACAACTTCAAAATTACTTCAAAAAGTGACGCCCGCCGTTGATGTATCGCGTGAGGCTTAAGCATCCAATAAAGCACCCAACAAAGCATCAAGGAAAATCAACATGGCAGGTCACAGTAAATGGGCAAATATTCAGCACCGTAAAGGTCGGCAGGATGAAAAACGCGGCAAGATTTTTACGCGGCTGATTAAAGAAATTACCGTTGCCTCGCGCATGGGCGGCAGCGAATCGGGTGCGAACCCGAGGCTGCGCCTGGCGATGGATAAAGCCTACGAAAACAATATGCCGAAGGACACGGTCGAGCGCGCCATCAAGCGCGGAGCCGGCGAGCTGGAAGGCGTCAGCTACGAGGAAATCCGCTATGAAGGCTACGGTATTGGTGGCGCGGCGATTATCGTTGATTGCATGACTGATAATCGCGTGCGCACCGTGGCCGAAGTCCGCCACGCGTTCTCAAAATACGGCGGCAATATGGGTACCGATGGCTCTGTAGCGTTTTTATTCAAACACTGCGGCCAACTGATGTATGCACCGGGCACCAGCGAAGAAAAATTAATGGAAGCGGCGCTGGAAGCGGGCGCAGAGGATATTGTGTCCAACGATGACGGCTCGTTCGAGGTCGTGACCGGGCCTTATGATTTTACGAGCGTGAAAGCCACCCTGGAAAAAGCCGGATTCAAAGCTGAATTCGGCGAAGTTACCATGAAGCCCTCAGTGGAAACCGTATTGGAAGGTGAAGACGCCATCAAAATGCGCAAGCTGCTTGATGTGATGGAGTCACTCGATGATGTGCAGGAGGTTTACACCTCAGCCGTCATGGATGAGACCGGCAGCTAGTGGTGATGGAATGGCCGTGTTGATTACCACCACCGAGCATGTTGAAGGCAAGCGCATCGCGCGCTACCTGGGTATTGTCACGGGTGAGGCCAGTGCAGAAGTCAATTTGGTGTCCGATAAACCGGTCGCGGGTTTCGCGGACTCTTATCACAAGGTTATTCCCGGCGTGCGCGATTCGGCGTTGCGCGGCGCGATGCAGGGTGCGGAACAATCCGGCGGCAACGCGATTGTAGGCACCAAGATCGATTACATCATTCATGGCAGCGGGCGCGGCATGGTGCTGGTGTCGGTGACGGGCACGGCGGTGTTGCTGGAGGATCTGTAGTGACCGCACTGGACCGACAATTAGTCTTGGCGGCGGCACGTAAAGCTCAGCCGATACCGGCTGAATTTGAAACCGAGCGCTTGCTGATTCGCGCCGGGTGCTTTGCTGATTTGGATGAGACCTTTGTGGTCGCGAATGCTTCTGTTAACGAGCTGTGCGGCTGGATGCCGTGGGCATACCCGACGCCGCTTCGCGAGAGCATGGCAACATACTTTGCAACGGTTAAGGAAAAATGGGCCGCGCGCGACCTGCTCGATTTTCAGTGGATCGAAAAATCCACCGGTATGTTAATCGGCAAAGGCGGCTTTCATCACATCGATTGGACGATTCCCAAGGTTGAGATTGGCTACTGGATCGCGAGCGCATCCAGCGGACGCGGCTACTGCACCGAAGCAGTGAATGGGTTCGTACAATTTGCCAGAAATGAGCTTCGTGCAGCACGTATTGAAATCCGTAGTCAGCCCGCTAACTTACGCAGTCGTGCGGTGGCGGAGCGCTGCGGTTTTACCTTGGAAGGTATTAACCGTCGTGCGCTTGTGGGTGTTGAGGGCGATTTAAGAGACGCGTGCATGTACGCTCTGGTGTTCGATTGAAAATCCTCGGCATCGACCCTGGCTTGCGTGTCACCGGTTATGGTGTGATCGAAAAAGTGGGCCACCATTTGACTTATATCACCAGCGGCTGTATTAAAACTCCCGCGGGCGAATTGCCGGATCGGCTTAAAAATATTTTGAATTCGGTGCAGGAGGTGATCCGCCTGTTTACGCCGAATCAGGTAGCGATTGAAAAAGTATTTGTGAACGTGAATCCGCAATCGACACTGTTGCTCGGCCAAGCGCGCGGCGCGGCTATTTGTGCGGCGGTGCTGCATGATTTACCGGTTGCCGAATACACCGCATTGCAGGTCAAGCAGGCGGTCGTCGGCAACGGTCATGCTGATAAGGAGCAGGTGCAGGAAATGGTCAAGCGTTTGTTAAAGCTGCCGGGGTTGCCGGGCACGGATTCAGCCGATGCGTTGGCATGCGCGATTTGTCATGCGCATGGGGCCACCATGGGTACGATATCCACCAAGGGTTATCGGGTAAAGGGTGGCAGGTTGGTGAAGTAACGAGATTTGTTGAATAACAACGACAGAATATTTCTTACAGAAAGATAAAAATGGCTACCGCTAAAGCAAAAAAAACGCCTCAGGCTGCCGCCCGTGAACCGGGCCCGCAAGCGTTGTCTCGTGGTGAACGTGAGGCCGCGCAGCGCGCGCGAAAATTACGCCGCCAAACCTCGGCTGAAGAGCAACAATTGTGGCATCAGCTTCGCGATAAGCAGCTTGATGGATTTCGCTTCCGGCGACAGCGCCCGATCGGTAAATACATTGTCGATTTTGTATCTGATGAGGCGAAACTGATTATTGAATTAAACGATAAATTGCCTGAGCCGAATCCAGTTGAAAAGACGCGCGCTGCGTTTTTGAAAACGCAGGGATATAAGGTTATCCCTATGCTCAATAGCGAAGTAGCGGGGAGTATTAAAACTGGTTTGGAGTTGATCAGAAAAAATCTGCACGCAGATTTATCAGCGAGCACGCCAGCTGTCGTGGCGGAGCCCAAGCCCAAATCCAAAGCTAAGGCGGCCAGCAACGCAGCCAAAACAACCAAAGCACCCAAGATTGTCAGCGCTGAAATGGTTGATGAAACATCAGCCATCAGCAAGCCTGCTGTAAAAAAATCCATTGTAAAAAAACCTGCCGCTAAAAAGAAGAAAGTTGCGGATACCAGCGAAGCAGCAATCGATGCATCGGATGCTGATCAATGATCGGCCGCATCACCGGTACGCTTCTCGAAAAAAATCCACCGCAGGTATTGGTGGATGTGCAGGGTGTGGGCTATGAAATTGATGTGCCGATGTCGACGTTTTACGGTCTGCCCAAGATCGGTGATCAGGTCGCCCTTTTTACCCACATGGTCGTGCGCGAAGACGCGCAGTTGCTTTACGGGTTCGGATCAGACGCTGAGCGCGCTACTTTTCGCACCCTGTTAAAAGTGAGCGGGGTGGGGCCGAAGGTAGGGTTAGCGGTGTTGTCCGGCATGAGCGTGAATGATCTGGCCGAAGCGGTGGCCACCCAGGAAAGCGGGCGCTTGGTCAAGGTGCCGGGCATCGGCAAGAAAACCGCTGAGCGTTTGCTGTTGGAGCTGCGCGATAAATTGAAGGTCGATGTGCGCATTGCTGTGGGTGGCAGCGCCGTAAAAACCTCAAGCACCGCCGATATATTGAATGCGCTGATTGGCCTGGGCTACAGCGAGCGCGAGGCGTTATTGGCCGTCAAACTATTGCCGGCCGAGGTATCCGTTTCCGATGGTATTCGCCAGGCGCTGAAGTCGCTTTCCAAAGCCTGATTTTAAAACACTAGCATGGGAGCGTCATTTGAGACATAAATGCTCTGAAACGCCCGCTAATGCTATGGTTTACCTAACAATTTTTTAACTATGTCATCTTCCAAACAAGGCTTTTACAGCCGCTTTAACATCGGCCCTAAGCTGATGCGTTACATCATGAACTGGTGGTCGCCGTTTTTGGGCATGCGCATTCATATCCTGCGGATTGCGCCGGACTGGCGCGAGGTATCGGTGCGGATGAAGCTCTCGCTGCGCAATAAAAATCTCGTCGGCACTCATTTTGGCGGCGGCTTGTTTTCGATGACAGACCCGTTTTTTATGATGATGATGATGAATGTGCTGGGGCGTGATTATGTGGTCTGGGATAAGGCGGGTACGATTCAATTTATTGCGCCGGGACGCGGCACCGTGTTCGCGCATTTCGCGTTGAGCGATGCAGAGCTGGCCGTAGCGCGAGAAAAAACCCGTCATGGTGAAAAATTTGAGCCGGTCTATCGGGTCAATGTGGTTGATGAAAACGGCAACACGGTGGCGATTGTCGATAAGACGCTTTATATTCGTCAAAAGGCAAACGGCACGGAACAAAAAGCGAAACCAAAAACCGCCGAAAAATCAATCGACGAAAAATCGTCTCGTGTCAGCTAAAATGTCACCATGCTAGAGCCCGATCGTCTTATCGCTGCTAACCCCGCTTCGGTTCAAGAAGAGGCGCAGGAACGCGCGCTGCGCC
>JAYWCO010000431.1:0-7600 GCA_043780475.1 Burkholderiales bacterium
TGAATTGCAAGCCAAACAATTCGCCATACTCGGCATCAGCGAAGAAGATCAACGCGCCAAATTCGGCTTCCTGCTGGACGCATTGCAATACGGCGCCCCACCCATGGGCGGCGTCGCCTTCGGTCTTGATCGCATCGTCACGCTGATGTGCGAAAAATGGGATTCGATCCGCGACGTGATTGCGTTCCCGAAAACCCAACGCGGTCAAGATTTGATGATCGATACGCCGTCAGTCGTGCCGGACAAACAGTTGAGGGATTTGCACATTAAACTGCGGAATGTGGCTGCGGCTCCGGTAAAGGCGGAGTAGTTTTTGCGTTGCATCGATACCGAAAATAGATGGCGGTAGGTTGGGTAAACAGCTTATCAAGCCCGATCTACCGTGCCTACCTTCGCAAAGTATAAGTAAATGTATTGATACTGACCGCGAACCTCCCGCCGCAAACATGACATTGATCGAAGAATTACTGGCGCTGGATATGCTCACCTTACGTGAACACACCGCCAGCGCAGGCGATGAGCTTAATGAAGAGCGGCATCGACTAAGCTTGAACGCATCAATGCAAATTTCAGAATTATGTTCAGTCCGGCGTGATGGAGCGCTAGTCGCCTATGCCATGTTGCGACCTGAATCTGCCACCTGCTGGTTTGTCACGGGTTTCAACACCCATCCGCTATACCGTACAGCAGCCGTGATGCGTGAGCTTTTCTCATCGTTGGCGGTAGTGTTTAAGTGCTATGAAATTACCGGGCTGCGCAGCCATGTCTACAGGACGAATAACTGATCAACGTCTTTCCATAAGCGATTAGGCTTTCGCATCACCCGCGAGAACGACAAGGCAGTGGAATTTTTTATAAATGTCGCTGAATTGAATGTTCGGCTAACTGGTTTGGAAGCGAATCGTATCCCGCGTTAGTCAACCACATCCAGCAGTTGACAAGCATTTTCATTCGTCAACACGAGTTACTTGCTGCTAGATTTCAGAATTACAAACTCTCATACCAGAGCGGCGTTTGGATGTATTTAGTCTCAAGCCGCCCGTCAATCAGGGCTTTCCGCTTTCAAACGATTCGAGCTTGCCAAGAAATTGTTTGGCAGTTTGTATATCGCGTCCGGCGATTTCATCGGTAAATTTTTGAAACCAGTTTGCGTTTTGCAGGCGGGGGCTGATGTGTTTTGCGAGCCAGATTAAAATCGGAATTAGCAGTACACCGACGACGATATTCCAAGCCATGTAATTATTGAGCCAGTCGGACTGGGCGTAAAGATTGACGCCGAATACGCCTTTAAAAAATACTACTAAAAACGGCACCCACCAGATGATCTGACCGATGAGAAACGCCCATTTTATGGTCAGTACACGGCGCATTTTGAGCGTGGCAATTTCGCGTTGAAGTGTGACCACCGGTTGACCAAAGTCGACAGCTTGAAGCGCCGCGCGCTGGCGAAGGCTGATGATGGGCATGATGATGACCCACGCTTGCAGCAATACGCCGGGGATGAAAAATTTCCAATCCAGAAAATGTTGCGCGTTAAAAATACCAAACAAAATAATGCACGGTATCCACGACATCAATTCAAACGCGCTGGCGAAGCCAACCATATTTATCGCGGTCAGATTTTTGTCCAAAAGCGACTGACGCAACAATTGATTGTTGAGTTGAATTGCAGCATCCAGCTTTTGATCGCGTTCACGCCATTCGCGTCGCAGGTTGTCAAATGAGTTGTCAAACGCGTCAAGGCTCAAATTATTATTCATGGAGTGGCTCCGGTTGTGGTCTGGTTTGTGTGGCTTCGGCAAATTGTGCTGTCAACTTTTGTTTTATACGCGTCATGCGGGTTGAGACATTGGTGGCGCTGATGCCGACGACGTCGGCAATTTCTACCGCGTCGTAGCCGTCGAGAAAAAGCAAAATGAGTGCGCGATTTAATTCGTCCATGCCATCAATGAGCGCCATCAGCGCACGCATATTGTCGCTGGCGGAATCATGCAGCGCATCGGCGGCGGCGATGTTGAGCCCAAATTCCTCCAGCGGCACGGTGTCGCGAATCTGCCGGGTGTGGCTTCTATATTGTGAGATGGCCACATTCATGGCGATGCGATACATCCAGGTTGAAAATTTCACCCCGGTGCTCTCGTCATAGCGCGAGAACGATCGCCATAGCTGAATCACCATATCCTGAATAAGGTCACGCCGATCATCGCTATTGCGGCAGTAGGTGTACGCCACTTTGTAGAGAATCGCTTTGTGCGGCGATAACGCGCGCAAAAACGCGTCGTTGTTTATTGTGGTGTTGGTCATCGTGAGTGGAATATCAAGATCATGCATCATATTACCGCTCGCGTTCATAGCTTGTGGCGAACGCGTCTGCGCGAACTGTACTCAGTCTGTGTAAGCACTCTGGCAAGTTGGAAAGCGTGGCGACTGAAGACATTGCAAACTCCAAACAGGAAATGATTTATCTTGTTATTCGTTGGCACACACCGAAAAATCACATAGGGTTAAAAATATTTATAAGAATTAAAGTGCAATACCGGTGCGGCGTTTGGAGCAAAAATGACTTTTGATGCCCCCCAATGGTGGTGTTTCCATTTTTTACCACACTATAAATCCCCACCCCGTATAATCCGCGCATCAACTTTTTTTGAAAGCATGTATGACGACATCACCGATCTCACTTATCGTTCACGGCGGCGCGGGCAGTTGGCGGCCAGGCTCTGAAGTTGATGCGGTGGCGAGTATGTCGGCGGCGGTTTTGGTGGGACGGAAAATTCTCGAATCTGGCGGCTCGGCACTTGACGCGGCCATCGCCTCTGCGGTCGCGCTGGAAGACAATCCGATCTTCAATGCGGGCACGGGCGCGGTGTTAAATCTCGATGGCTTTGTGGAGATGGATGCGTGCGTGATGGTGTCACCGGGTGTTGATTTCAAGACGGCGCGTATTGGTGCCGTCACCGGGCTGCAGCGGGTTAAAAACCCGATCATCGTGTCAAAGCAAGTGATGGAAGAAACCGATCATGTGATGCTCACCGGCGATGGTGCGCAACGCTTTGCGCGGGTGATGGGGCACGCCGATTACGATCCGATCACAGCGGATCGACGGGCTGATTGGCAAGACAAACGTGCAAAATTAGAGGGGGAGTTGGAATCGCAAGCCGATTTACTGCCTGGCAGCGCAGGTTTGCCGAGCCCGCAGCAATTCAAACTTCGCAGTTTTTTAAAAACCCATCCTGAATTCGCTGGCGGCACCATTGGTGTGGTGGCACGCGATGCCCGCGGCGTCATTTGTGCGGCGACTTCCACCGGTGGCTACACCATGAAGTTGCCCGGCCGAGTAGGTGACACACCCCTGCCGGGTTGCGGCACTTATGCCTCCATTTTCGCCGGTGCGAGCGCGACCGGCACAGGCGAATACGTGATTCGCTCGCTAGCATGTCGGCAGATTTCGGATAACGTGGAGCGCGGCATGAGTATCGCCGATGCGGTAGACGCCATGCTCGATCAGCTTGGCCGCGATTTTGATGCTGATGTCGGCTTTATCGCGATTGATGCAAATGGCGTGCCGTATGGCAATCACCGCACCCGCGATATGCCGCATGCTTACTTCAGCGGCTCATCAGAAATCGTCGCGAAAATGCGCGTTGAAAAATAACGATGCTTTATTTTCCGGGTGAAGTTCGCATGAATGCCTGATACGCGCCCGACGATAAAAATACCCCAATCGTCACCGCTGCAATACCCAAATAATCGGACGGTTTCGGTATTTCACCCAGCAGTGGAATCGCCGCCAGCATGGCCAGCACGGGCACCAAAGACGCAAAACTTGCGCCTAACGATGCACCCAAAATCGACACCGCGCGTGCATACGCGAATAGAGAAATAATGCTGACAAAAATACCCTGATAGATCGTTTGAATCACGATTGCATTGATCGGTGCTTCAGCGATGCGATGCGGCAACCACAGCGCGTAAATCGGCAAATAAAACACTGCCGAAACCACCGAGACGACAGCCGCTGCATGCAACGCCGTGAAGCCTGAAGCAGACGCTTTGCGCATCGCCACGGTGAAGCTTGCCCAGCACATGGCGGCAGCGATGAACAACAAATGCCCGCGCCAATAGCCGGTTTCAAAATGCGTCAGCCCCGCGCCAACAAAAATAATAATACCCACCGGTATCAGCGCCAGGCCGAGCTTGCGTACCCCGCTGATTCGCTCTTGCAAAAATAACATCGCTAGCAGCGCCGCCCAAAGCGGCATGGTGCCGGGGATCAGCGCACCGGCTTGCGCGGCGGGCGCGAATATGAGCCCGCTGGAGGCGATCATGACGTAGGGCGCGCCTGCGCCAATGCAAATGACCAGCCAGATTTTTATCCCTACCTTTTTAATCCCCAGCCCATCGCGTAGCACAATCGGCAGCAGCAGTAATCCAGCGCAGGCAAAGCGTAGCGCCGTAATATCGTAAGGTGAGAGTGAGGTGGTGACGCCGTAACGGGTCAGTAAAATCCAGCCTACCCAGACTGATATGGCGAACAAACCCCATGCCGCACCGGTCAAATACTTGCGTTGAGAAATAACGGCTTGCGATATTGTTTGCGTTGCGGGATGTGGTGTTGGCAGAGGGGCAGCTTGGGGTGCAGTTTGAGATTTGGTGGACATGGTGGCGGTGGCGCTGCTTACGACATGTGAGGGACTGGTAGTTTATCAAGCTAAACCAGGTAATTTATTGCCTACTCATGAATTGGCTTCACAATAGCCGGGCGTCACCCACCATAACGAGTGCTTGGCTGACAGCGAATCTGAGTCTCACCATTACAATACAGAAACCGAAAATGAATATCGATCCAAAGCCCCCAACCCATATGCCCCCCGCTACTAAACCTTATAAAATCCCGCGCTCAACCTTGATCGTCATCTACACCCCGACGCTGGAGGTGCTGTTGATTGAGCGCGCAGATCGTCGCGGCTATTGGCAGTCTGTAACCGGCAGTCAGGATGAAGGCGAAACCCTAGAGCAGACTGCGGTGCGCGAATTGTTTGAAGAGACCGGGTTGATCGCAGCAGCACACCGGCTCACCGATTGGAAACAGCAGAACAACTACGAGATTTATAAAATCTGGGCGCATCGATATGCGCCCGGTGTCACGCATAATGCCGAACATGTTTTTAGCCTCGAAGTCGCCGACCGTGTGCCGATCAAGTTGGCCCCGCGCGAGCATTTGCAGCAGGTGTGGCTGCCGTATGAGCTGGCGGCGACGCTATGTTTTTCAAACACCAATCGCGACGCTATTCTGGCGTTACCTGAACGGTTAAAAGCGAACAGAACATAAAGCACCGCCATGACTCAATCGCTCACCCTTGCCACCTACAATATTCATAAGGGCCTCAGCCCACTGAATCGAAAGCTCGTCATTCATGAGGTGCGCGAGAAACTGCATGCGCTGGATGCCGATATTATTTATCTTCAGGAAGTGCAGGGTGCGCACGCCAAGAATGAATCGAAGTTTGATGATTGGCCAACCTTGCCGCAGCACGATCATATTGCGGAAGGCCGCTATCAGGATATCGTATACGGCGTCAACGCCGAGCATGAGCATGGCCATCACGGCAATGCGATTCTGTCTGCATACCCGGTGCTGGATTGGAGCAATCGTGATGTTTCACATCACCGGTTTGAGAGCCGCGGCCATCTGCTGGCGCGCATCAAAGTGCCTGGCTGGGATCTGCCGCTCACCTGCGTTTGTGTGCATCTTGGCCTGCTGAAAAAAAGCCGCACCGCGCAGATAGATCAATTGATCGAGCTGCTGCAAGCAGAGGCGCCCGGTAATACGCCGCTGGTGGTGGCAGGCGATTTTAATGATTGGCGTTCCAAGCGCGGTGGCGTTTCACGCGCATTGAGCGAAGGGCTGGGATTGATCGAGGTGTTCGAGGAAATTAATGGCAAGCCCGCCCGTACCTTCCCGGCTATTTTTCCGATGCTGACGCTGGATCGCATCTATGTGCGCGGCCTTAAAATTGATGAAGTCTTCAGGCTGCACGGCGATGTCGATGGTGTGAAATGGCGCGGGTTGTCTGACCATGTGGGTTTGGCCGTCAAGCTGTCCCGTCCATAATGCGGCCTATTAACGCGACGCCAGTGATCGATGCCGTCACCTCTACTTCAAAAAATACCGTTGCTTAAAAAACTTCAGCCCGCGTTGAATTCAGCCACACCGAAAGGTGATGAATTTAGCGGCGGCAATAGCATTACGCTGCTCAAAAACGGTGCCGAGTTTTTTCCATCACTGATTACCGCGATTGATTCTGCAACCCGGGATGTGCGAATTGAAACCTATATTTTTGATGATGACGCGGCCGGGCAACAGATTGGTGATGCCCTTAAAAGCGCCGCCAGGCGCGGGGTTCCGGTGCGGGTCGTGGTGGATGGCTTAGGCTCAGGCAGAACACCCGCTACCTTTTTTGATGGTCTCAAACAGGCAGGCGTTGAATTCGCCGTGTTTCGTCCGGAGCGAAATGTATTTAATTTTAAAAGAAGTCGCTTGCGCCGCGTGCATCGAAAAATTGCGCTGATTGACGGGCGGCTTGGATTTGTTGGCGGTATCAACTTGATTGGTGATCTGACCCAGGCGCTATCAGACACGGAGCCGCGCTACGACTATACCGTGCGCATAGAAGGCCCGCTGTTGGTGGATATTTATGCAGCGGTTAATCGACTGTGGCGGGTATTGTTGTGGTCGTCGCCCTCATTGTCGTTATCGCGATCATTTCCGCAGCGGCATAAGGGTGACTCACTTTACTCGCCCGACGAGATTGCGCCCGCCGGAGACATGGATGCGCGGTTTGTGGTGCGTGATAATTTTCGTTATCGTCGATCCATTGAGGATGAATATTTAAACGCGATTCAGAGCGCCACCCAGCAAGTGCTGATCGTAAGCCCGTATTTTTTGCCGGGCCGCAAACTACGCCGTGCGTTGCGCGACGCGGCGGCGCGTGGGGTCGCCGTCACCCTGCTACTGCAAGGTCGCGCCGATCATGTGTTGCTGCAGTTAGCCACCCGTGCGCTTTATGCGCATCTGCTTGAAGCCGGCGTGATTATTTACGAATATGAAATCGCCATGCTGCACGGCAAAGTCGCGGTCATTGACCAAGCCTGGGCTACCGTAGGTTCAAGCAATCTTGATCCTTTCAGTCTGTTTCTCAACCGCGAAGCCAACGTGATCGTGCGTAACAGCGCATTTGTTAATCAACTGCGTGATTCAGTCAATGCAGAAATTAAACGCGGCGCATTGCAACTGCAAGCCCCCGCTTGGCAACGCCGCAGCGCATGGTCAAAAGCGCAGTCATGGTGTGCCTACGGATTTGCCCGGTTAGTCGCAGGATGGGTAGGGTTCAGGAGCGAGTGGGGTGGGTGAGATGTCATGCAAGTTATGCAGATGAGGTGCTCACTAAATTGAGTCGTAAGTCATGCATCACAGCGGGGCTAATTTGCCAAATGCAACCTCAAGCACCGGGGCGGATCGCGGCGGCAAACTTGCTTGAACGGCAAGCTGGGCGGGCACTTTCAATTTACGCGGTGCGGTCAGGTCGCCTTCGGCAAC
>JAYWCO010000432.1:0-4530 GCA_043780475.1 Burkholderiales bacterium
TCAGAAAGGCATTATATACAAAAAAAGGCCAGCGTCAAAACCTGACGCAGAATTCATTTTAATGGCCTGTAAAAAAGTATGTTGCACGCGCTAATCGGGCTTCATCCGTATTACAGCAGTCAGCACAGTTTACGATACACTCATCATCTGAAAATTTATATTGAATGAGTCTTTGGCTCGCTCCCGGATCATGCCTGTGTTGCAACCCTCTCCTGCCGATACGCCGCGTCAGCTTGGTCATGATGTTAAGACAAATATGAGCGCGGACGACGCTGCGCGCTCAACCGCAATCGCAACCGCTATTGCAGCACTCACACCAGGCCTTGCTGCGCTCGGCATGCCGGCGTGTTTTATAACGCCTGATCAGCGTTTTGCGTACGCTAATGATGCCTATACAGCGCTGACTGGACAACCGACTCGTTCACTCAAGGGGTTGCATATTGCTGATGCCATGAATGCGGCAGAGTATGAGGTGATACGGCCTCATCTGGTCGCGGTTCTCGAACAGGGTGTTCCTGCAAAATTTAATCAGCAATTAACCAGCCCCAGCGCGGGCAGCCATTGGGTAGAAGTTAATTATTTTCCGCAGCACCTACCGGATGGCCCGTTGCTCGGCGTGTTGGCCGTGGTCAGCAACGCTGAACGGGTGATGGCGCTGGAGGCTGAGACGATTGATCGCAATCGTTTATTAAAGCAGCTAACTGATAGCGCCGGCCTGCCCATTTTGTACCTCGATACCAAGCTGGTAGTGCGATTTGCCAACAAGCCCTTTTGGGATTGGATAGGACGCACAGAAAACGAGATATTGAACCGAAAAATTACCGATGCGTTCGACGCGGCGGCTGCCGAATTTTATTTACCGCTGGCTGAGCGGGTTTTATTGGGCGAAACTTTTATCATTGAAACGCTTTCCAAAACACGCAAAGGCGAGCCGCGGCACATACAAGTTTCTTTCTTTCCTGACCGTCAGGAAAATGGCAACATCACGGGCTTGTTTCTGTTGGTACGTGATATTGAAAATGATTACCAGCTTCGCCAGCTGCTAATTAATAAAAAGCAGGAAATCCGTGCGATTGCAGACAATATCGGCATGCCGCTTATCCGGGTCGATCAAAATCTGGTTTACCAATATGTAAATCAGGTTGCGTGCGACTGGTTTGGTTTTGGTGAAGAACATATCGTGGGTCGTCATTGGCAGGATATTGTCGGTGCGTCACAATTTGCAGAAGTGAAAACCTACCTGGAGCGGGCCTTGACGGGCGTGCCCGTTACCTATGAGCGCTTGGCCAAATTCCCCGGCCAAGAATCCGGGCATATTCGTGTGAATGTTTTTCCGAACCGCGATGCCGATGAAAAAGTCATTGGACTGTATATCGTGGTGGCCGATGTCGAGCATGAATATCTGCAGCGCACGGAGCTGGTTGAGAGCGAGCGCCAGCTAAAAATGATCACCAATAATATTGGCATGCCATTGGCCTATATTGATGCAGATAAACGCTTCCGCTTCTACAATCGAACGGGTGCCGAGTGGACGGGTTTAAATGAAGTCTCCATCGCCGGACGCCGCGTTGATGAAATTTTTTCAGATGAGGTCATGACCGTTGTTGATCCGCACCTGACTAAAGCCCTGGCGGGCCACACCCAAACCTATGAGCGGCTCAGCGAATTTCCGATGCGTGACAAGCGCTGGATTCGTGCCCATCTGGTGCCCGATATTGAAGACGATGGCCGGGTCGCCGGCGTGTACAGCGTGCTGATCGATATTCATGATGATGTCATGCTGCGTCAGCATCTCGAACAGCAACAGCGGCAGCTACGACTTTTTACGGACAATATTCCGGAAGCGATTGCCTATCTGGATATCGAGCGACGCTATAAATTTGTCAATAATACTTTTCTTGAGCTTCAAGGCAAGCTGCGGGAAGACATTATTGGCAAAACCTCTGCCGAGGTATTGGGTACGGATGCCGCTCAATTTGCAGCGCCCTATGTCGAACGTGCCTTAAATGGTGAAACGGTCGTTTATGAACGCCAAGTGAAGCATGCGCTCGGCAAGGCGCGATGGATACGTGTTCGTACGGTGCCGGATTTTTCTGCTGATGGTGTCGTACAGGGGATTTATGTTGTCGGCGTTGATATTGATGATGCCAAAGCCGTGCAGGATGCCCTGAAAACAAATGAAGCGGAACTGCGTTCTGCCATGGACAGTTTTCCCCATCCGATGTCGTATGTTGATAGCGCTTTTAAATATCGGCTCGTCAATAAACGCCTTGAGGACGCATTGGGTAAAACCCGGGAGCAATTGATTGGCTTGCCCTTAGCCGAGATCTACGGCGCAGCACAATTTAACGAGATTAAACCGCTGCTGAACAGGGTGTTGGCAGGCGAGACATTATCGCTGGAACAATTGGCAACGCAGACTGACGGCATCCAGCGCTGGGTGATTCTTCGCTATACCCCGCGTCGGGATGTGAGCGGCAATATTGTCGGGTTTTACTCGACGTCTACCGATGTGGATGAATTAAAACGCACCGAGCTGGAGCTTCGGCGCGCGAATTGGATGTTGTCATCACATTTTGAAAATACTCCGCTGGCGGTGATCGAATGGGATCCTGATTTCCGCATCCGGCGTTGGTCCAAGCAAGCCGAAAATGTATTTGGTTGGCAAGAATCTGAATTGCTGGGCAAGCATTTTGATGATTGGCGGTTTGTGGTTGAACCCGACTTTGAACAAGTTAGATTAGCCAGTGAACGCTTGAAACTGCAAGCGACGCAGCATGCAACCAGCTTGAACCGCAATTATCGAAAAGACGGCAGAATCATCTGGTGCGAATGGTACAACTCTAACTTGTGTGACGACTCAGGCAATATCGTTTCGGTGCTGTCGCTGGTGCAGGATGTAACTGCGCGTATATACGCTGAGGAGCGTCTCGTTCATCAGGCTACGCACGATAGTTTAACCGGGTTGCCGAACCGCACGATGCTGCAGGAGCGCCTGCGACAAGCCATTGCGCGCGCTCGCCGCAGCGGCCAGCGAGTCGGCGTCTTATTTGTGGACTTGGACCGGTTTAAAGATGTCAACGATACCCTGGGTCATCGGGTGGGCGACGAATTATTGCGCGAAATGGCTGCACGCTTGACACGCATAGTGCGGGAAAGCGATTTGCTGGTACGACTCTCCGGTGATGAGTTCATGGTGGTCCTTGAGCAGCTTGACGATCCCCATTCTGCTGAAAAAATTGCGGCCAAACTGCTGGTCGAGCTGCGTGCACCGGCACAAATCGAAAGCCATGAGATTCATGTATCAGGCTCCATTGGTATCAGCATCTTCCCCGATGACGCCGACGATGTCGAAGCCATGCTCAAGAACGCGGATATGGCGATGTACCGGGCCAAGGAGCTGGGCAAAAACGGGTATCAGGTGTTTTCGCATGATTTGGCGGAGCATAGCACTGCCATGCGCATCATGGAAAACGCGTTGCGCGTCGCGCTGAGTCGCAATGAGTTGGAGCTGTATTACCAACCCAAAATTGACATGAAGACTAATCGCATCATCGGCGCTGAGGCGCTGTTGCGGTGGCATCACCCCACACGAGGCTTGGTGATGCCCGGTGAATTTATTCATCTCGCCGAAGAAACAGGTCTGGTGCATGACATCGGTAATTGGGTGCTGGATGGCGCATTTGCACGATTGAAAATATGGCACGACTTAGCCGATCAAGGCGAGTCAGCATTTGCGGATCTGCAGATGGCGGTTAATTTATCAGCCGGACAATTTCGCGCGACCAATCTGGCTGACCGGATTGCTGAGCGTATCGCGCGCGCTCAATGCAAACCGGGCGCGGTTGAAGTAGAAATTACTGAAACGGGCCTGCTGCGGGATCCGGAAGGCGTTGGCAGAACGCTGGCTGCGCTGCGCCGCACGGGTGTGCGTGTGGCGATTGATGATTTTGGCACGGGCTTTTCGAGCCTTACGCATCTGAAGCGTTTCCAGATTGACACCTTGAAAATTGATCGCTCATTCGTCTCCGATATTTTGATTGATCGCGATGACGCGGCGATTGTTTCTGCGGTTATCGCGTTGTCGCACGCGCTCGAAATTGATGTAGTAGCCGAAGGTGTCGAGACTGAAGAGCAGCGTGCGCTGTTATCGCAGCAGGGTTGCGAAGCTTATCAAGGTTATTTATTCAGCAAGCCACTGCCGGCTATCGAGTTTGAAGCGCTGGCCAGGCGCGGAATGCAGCCCCCCAAGCGGACAGATATAAGAAGCAACGGCTAACCTGAATCATCCGGATGGCGCGTGTAGAACGCGGCCTTCAAATAATAAAACATCGACCACACGGTCAATACGGCAGCCACCCAGATCAATAGCCGACCCGTCAGGCGGCAATCGAGTATGCCAAACAATTTATCGTCGTAAAGCAGGAACGGAATAGCGACTAATTGTGAAACGGTTTTGATCTTGCCCAGCATCGACACCGCCACGTTTTTAGATTGGCCAACCTGCGCCATCCATTCGCGCAGTGCTGA
>JAYWCO010000433.1:0-6163 GCA_043780475.1 Burkholderiales bacterium
GCTTGATTCGCCCTGCAGTGAAAAGAAAATTTCGTTAATGCGTAATTCATTTGCACGCGATGATTTGGCTTCATCCTGAGCTATATTTTGTTTCTCCGCCGCCTTGGACGCCGCTCTACCTTCGGCGGCGCGGGGAATAGCGGCAGGAATCTTGATCGTGGTGGTCATGATGATGGACGTCAGCGTCGCAATAAATCGAGGCGGGTACGTGCCTTGGTGGCAGCCTCGGTGCTGGGGTAGCGGGCAATAATATCTTCTAGTGTATTGCGCGCTGAGCCGTTGTCTCCCGCTTCAATTTGAATGCTGGCAATCGCCAGCAACGCATCAGGGGCTTTCGGTGCATCCGGGAAATTTTTGACCAGCGCTTCCTGACTATTGCGCGCGTTCGAAAAATCTTTGATATTAAAGTAGCTGATACCAATCCAGTATTGCGCGTTAGAGACTAGCGGGCTGGCCGGGTAATCTTTCATGAAAGTTTCAAACGCACGAATGGCAGCAACATAATCGCCTCGGCGAAATAAGTTTGAGCCGACATCGTAGGCTTTGTTTTCCTGTTCTTTATTGGCAGCTACTGGCGCCACACCGGTCGCATTAGTGTTGGCTGGTTTAGGCACTGCGGCGCCTAATAGCGGCGGGCTGATGGTGAGCGCTCCGCTGGCTGCTGGCGCAGCAGCATTATCAGGCGGCAAGCCTTCCAGCTTGCGCAAGCGTGTATCGATATCGAGATAAAAATCTTTTTGTCGTTTGACCAGTTGCTCGTTTTGGTTGCTCAATACTTCAATCTGGCCGCGCAGCCGCGCCAGCTCGGTATTCTGCTGCTCGATTTGATTGAGTAGTTGAATAATGCCGATGTTTTTAATCGACTCATCGAGTTTCAAAAATCGGGCTTCATTATCACGATTTTGCTGCTCGGCCTGAGCGCGAAGATTTTTAACATCTTTGCGCGCTTCCTCGTCATCAAACAACCCCGCCGCTGCATTAAAACTTAATGTCAGACTCAACATTAAGCTTAACGCAGCGCCCAGGCGGGCAATGGAAATTTGATTAAAAGTAAAAGCGCGCATAAAACGTAACCCCGCGTAACCCCAAGCAGCCTCGATCAATTTAATTATTCGCCGTCATAAACGATTTCAACGCGGCGGTTTTGCGCCCAGGCGGCTTCATCGTGGCCGGTAGCTTTGGGTTTATCTTCACCAAAGCTGACGGTCTCCATGCGGTCATTGGTCACACCCAATACCGCAGTGGCTTTGCGCACGGCATCGGCGCGGCGCTGGCCCAATGCCATATTGTATTCACGCGAGCCGCGTTCATCGGCATGGCCTTCGAGACGAATTTTGCGATTGCGGTTATTGGCTAAAAACTTTGCATGCTCTTGAATGAGTGATGCGTATTCCGCTTTAACCGAATCCTGATCATATTCAAAATAAATCACACGCTTGGATAAAATATTATTGGGATCCTTGAGCGGGTCAACCATCGGCTTGCCGCTAACATTGGTATTGTCTGTTGGTTTCGTGGTCGGAGTCTGCGTCACAGTTGATGTGGGCGTAGGCGTCGCCGAGTCTACAGGCGCCTTAATCGGATCTTTGCTCGCACAAGCGGCCAACAGGATGGCTAAACTCAAGCCAATAAGTATTTTTTTCATGATGTTCTCCTTATTTAAATCTGGTTTAAAAACGATAGTCTGCTTAAAAAATTAAACCTTGAAGCACTGTCTTAAAATTTTCTGACTGCAGACTTATTCAGAAAGCCATTGCTGATTATGCGCCCAACCCTCTGCGCCTAACGCACTACACCTGCCGAGCCATAGCCGCCCCATGCAGGTTCACGCACATCGCCAGACTGTGATGATAATTTTGATTTGACCCTGCCATCAACCGAAACCGAGCCCAACACGCCGCGCCCGCCGGCTTTGGATTCATACAAAATCGTGCGGCCATTGGGTGAAAAACTGGGGCTGTCATCCAGCGGGCCGTCTGTCAAAATATTAACTTGCGAGGTCGCCAGCTCCAGCGTGGCAATACGCAGCTTGCCGCCGTCACGATTGACAAATGCGAGCAGCTTCCCATCTGCGCTCAGCCGCGGGTTGACGTTGTAATTACCTTCAAACGTGAGGCGTTGCACCGCCCCGCCCGCAACGGCTACCCGATAAAGTTGCGGCCCACCCGAACGATCAGAAACAAAAATAATATCTTTACCATCGGGCGTGAAGGTGGCGTTGGTATCAATGGAATTGCTCTCGGTAACACGTTTGGCGTCGCCGCCGCTGGCCGAAATAATATAAATTTGCGAGACCGAATCTCTCGACAGCGCCACCACCAGTTTAGTCCCGTCGGGTGACCAGTTTGGCGCGTAATTATCACCCTTGAAATTGGATATGGTTTTACGCTGGCCCGTTGCCAGATCCTGCACAATCACGGTAGATTTTCTGCTTTCAAAAGACACATACGCGAGCCTTGTTCCATCAGGCGACCATTTAGGCGAACGGATGGGTTCCAGTGAAGAAAGCACCGCCTGCGGATTAAAGCCGTCCGCATCGGCTACCTGTAGCTCAAAGCGCGGACCGCGTTTTAATACATAAGCAATTTTGGTGGAAAAAACCCCGCGTTCGCCGATTAATTTTTCGTAAATTTCATCCGAAATTTTATGCGCTGTCGCGCGAATTTGCGATGCGGTTACGTTGTATGAAAAGCTGGCAAGCTGATTTTTCTTGGCCACATCGAACAACCGAAAGCGAATATCGAAACGCCCATCCGCCAACGGATAAATGCCGCCAATCACCAGTGCCTCAGTCGCACGCGTCGACCAGTCGGCAAAATTTATTTCTGAAGGCTCTGAGGGCAAACGGCTAATACCGGTGAGCGTAACCAAACTAAACAGCCCGGTGCTCGCCAGATTATTGCCGATGATCGGGGTGATGTTTTGGGGTGAGGTGGCTTCATTGGCAAACGGCACAATGGCCACCGGGATTTGCCGGCCCGCACTGGTGGTCACGTCTATAATGAGCTGTGCTTTGGCAGCAGGCACGGTGAGTAACGCGGTTAGCACGATGATCATGTTGGCGCAAAACAGCCGCAAAGCCCGTGGCGCTAGTAGGGCCTGGTGCGTACGGGGGGAGATCGAGGCAAAAAAGTCGCCTCTTGAAAGAATAGATGCTCGAGTCATTATTTACCGCTCGTGTTCAATATTAAGTGTAAGTGTGCGGTTGGCGCCTAAAAGTTCCGGGTTATCGGGCTGTGGCCAGATACGGATGCCATTGATCGCACGCTCTACTGCTTCATCATACACGCGGTTACCGGACGGCGTGACGATCTGCGCATCGAAAATCACGCCTGTTACCAATAACCGCAAGCGCACCGCAACTTTTGGTTTGCCGACTACCGTGTCAGGAATATTTGCCCGGCTACGAATCAGGGCCGCGATTTTGGATGAATAGTCACCGATGGCGGCATCACGCGCGCTCCGCGCCGCGCTGTCTCGGGCTTCCTGCTCGGCGCGTATTTTTGCATCGGCTGCTTTTTGCGTTTTTTGTGCAGACTCCAATACTTTCGCGTCATCTCGGCGTTTTTTATCGTCTTCGATTTTTTTCCGATCTTCCAATACTTTCGCGTCATCACGCTTTTTTTTGTCAGCCAGATCGCGCGCCTGTTTTTGCTGCTCGGCTAATGCTTCACGCTCACGCTTGGCATTTAATTGAATCTCCGCGCGCGATGGCAATACCACTGGGGGAGGAGGTTCCACCACCGGATCGGGCTTCTTGACGAGCGGCTCGGGCGGTGGTTGGGGTGGCTGGGTTGGCTCAGGAGCTGGCATCACTGGTATCGGCATGGGCGCATTACGAATCGGCGGCAGGCTGCTCCATAATTCCGCCGAAGTGGGCTGCGGGGCTTTAACCTGCCATGACACCCCGAACACAATCAATGCAAAAAACCCTGCATGCACCGTGATCGCCAGGATCGCCGCCGGTAGTCGGCCAGGATCACGGTGAATGGCAAGACGCGCCATATCGGGTTTGCGCTTGCGCGGCTGACCGGAAGGGTAGGTGGTGGACATTGCGTTAGCTCAACAAGCACAACATCAAGTCACCGGCTTGACCAGCAAGCCAACCCGTTTGATCTGCCCCTTTTGAAGCGTGTCGAGCACGTACAAAACCTCTTCATACTTCAGCGATTTATCGGCTGAAATGACCACGGCCTGTTCGGGATGATTGGCCTGAATCGCGCGCACGCTTGCGAGCAATTGTTCGCGTGGCACACTTTGTTCACGCCCGCCCTGCTGGCGATCAACCAGCACGATTTTAAAATCCTTACTGATGCGGATTTCGAGCGGTGCTACCGTCGGGTTCAGTGATTGGCCTACGCTCGGCAAATCAATCTGGCCGGGCGGAATCAACGGCGATGTGACCATAAAAATAATCAGCAACACCAACATCACATCGATGTAGGGCACCACATTGATTTCGGCAATCGCTTTGCGGCGGCGGCGCATTAATTCAATCGACCTTATGTGTAGACAATAATTCAATCAACAATTTAAGCCACCGCCTGACGCTGCAAAATATTCGAGAACTCTTCGATGAAGCTCTCGTAACGATTCGCCAAGCGATCAATTTCACCGGTGTAACGGTTGTAGGCAATCACGGCAGGAATCGCCGCGAACAAACCAATAGCCGTGGCGATCAGCGCCTCGGCAATGCCTGGTGCTACTTGAGCGAGCGTGGCTTGCGCTACATTCGATAGTCCACGAAACGCATTCATGATTCCCCACACCGTACCGAATAAGCCGATATAAGGGCTGACCGAGCCCACCGTGGCAAGAAAGGAAAGATGCGATTCCAGATAATCTAGCTCGCGCTGAAAAGTCGCTTTCATAGCGCGGCGGCTGCCGTCCATTAACGCGCCGATATCTGAACCAGAACGGCTTTTAAGCTTTAAAAATTCCTTAAAGCCCGCCTCAAAAATACGTTCCATCCCGGCGGTTTCATATTGGCCAGAGCTGGCGCGCTGGTACATGCCGATTAAATCAGAGCCACCCCAAAACTCCTGCTCAAACGCGTTCGCACTATTTTTAGCGCGGCGTACGGCAAACATTTTAACGAAAATGTACCACCACGACATGAGCGACGCCATCACCAAAATACCCATGACGACTTTGACCACGATTGAGGCGTGGATGATCAGCGATAAAATTTCAATGTCCTGGGAAACATTCAACACGTCGCCTCCATTTTCTTTTTTAGGTCTGCCGGAATTTCGATGGGTTTAAAACTATCCGCCGCGACTGTCGCCAGTGAGACTCGCGCTTTGACCAATAATTCATCGCCGCGCCTTACTTCTTGGTAGAAGGTACAGCGCACCCGGCCCATGGTGTCAACTGACGCGGTGATTTCCAGCGCATCGTCCACCCGCGCGGGCTTGAGGTATTGAATGGCGATTTCGCTGACGACCCACACCATTTTATGTTTCCGATACAGATCACTGTTATTAAAGCCGAGATAGCGCAGCCACTCGGTACGGGCGCGTTCCATGAAATGAATATAACGGGCGTGATAGACCACACCACCAGCATCGGTGTCTTCAAAATAAACACGCTGCGGATACGCGAACGTGAAAAGTTGGGTTTGCTGCGCGTCTTTCAGCGAAAGTTTTGCCATCGTCAGAACAGCTCCGGTATCCGCACATGACCCATGTGCGCCGCATGTGATGCGGGCAGCGTAATACCGAAATGCTGGTAAGCCAGCAGGGTCGCCATGCGGCCGCGCGGGGTGCGTTGCAAATAGCCTTGCTGAATCAGATACGGCTCCAGCACATCTTCAATCGTATCGCGCTCTTCACCAATCGCTGCCGCCAGATTTTCTACGCCGACCGGGCCACCGGCGAATTTCTCGATGATCGCGAGCAGCATGCGGCGATCCATCACGTCCAGGCCAATCGCATCCACATCCAGCATTTTCAATGCATCATCAGCGATAGTCTTATCGACCTTGCCATCGCGCTTGACCTCGGCAAAATCACGCACCCGGCGAAGCAGGCGGTTGGCAATACGCGGTGTGCCACGCGAACGGCGCGCGATTTCCATGGCGCCGTCATCGGTCATCTCAACATTCAGCAAATGCGCGGAGCGATTCACAATCGATTTTAATTCCAGCGGGGTATAAAACTCC
>JAYWCO010000434.1:0-2931 GCA_043780475.1 Burkholderiales bacterium
TCTGTACCACCAGGGTAATGCGATAGGTGTCCTCCGCAATTTTTGTCGATTTGGCATCAACCAATTCGAGCTTGGGTGAAATCAGGGTGTTATAAACCAGCCAATCTGGAAATTTGGCAATCTCACGCTCCAGCAAATGCGGCGGTGGATTGCGGAACGAATGAATTTTGTCCCACCCGCCTATTTCGATTTCACCCAACTGCGGATGATTAAATTTATACCAGTCGATATAGCCCTTGCCCTTCAGTTCCCGGTCGGCCCAGGCGAGCATTTTCAGATCATCTTCAACCGGATGATCGCGAAACCAGTCGATGTATTTGTAATCGGTAATACCGGCTTCACGCATCGGGCACCAGATTTCTACCGTCCATTCATACAAGCCAAGGTGCTCGTAAATCCAGTCAAAAGAACCGGTGATCACATCCTTCGGGTGATAGCGAAACTCGTGATAGACACTAATCGCCGGATAGCCCGTCAGCTCGGTGCCCTTTTCGCCCTGCTTTTTAAAAGCCCATAAATCCTCAGCCGGCATTTCTTCATCTGCTGAGGTGGCGGAGGGCCGCAACAACACCCCACTCCAGGTATGAAAGGACGTGCCACCGGTAATATTTTGGTGATGCGTAATGAAGTGCACCACGGCACGCACTTCCGGCTCTGAGGTGGGATACGGCCCCGCCCCAAATTGCTCAAACTCCTGTCGCCATCCTGCCGGAAAATTACGGTTCAAATCGAGGCCCTGCTTTTCTTTGTTGACCTTGATGGTGTAACCATCGTAATCGCGCAGACGGCCCTCTGGCAGCAGCCGGTAATAGCGGCCACCGTATTCAGTCGGCTCGCGCGGCACCATTAGCCGTGGCTCGGTGGGATGACATTTCCAGTTGCCGTTGGCATCCGCTATGCGCATCGACAAAATACGCCCGTCGCCATCAACATCCTCAATATCCAGGCCATCGATTGCGTCTTCTTCATACGGATAACTGCGCGTGCCCGAGCGAATAATTTTCGGCGTATCACGCAGCGCCCATTCAGCACCATCCGGATTCATGCGCGGGCAAATATACATCGCGCGGGTATCCAGGCAACGCGTCACGTCTTCGCGCTGGCCGTAATTTTTAGTCAAATGATCAATCAAATACATCGCAGCTGCACCACCGGCTAATTCACTGGCATGAATATTGGCATCGATCCAGTAAGCGGGCTTGTCGGCCGCGACACCGGTGCTTTGCTGCGTAACCGTCACCACCCAAATATCGCGTCCCTCATGGCTTTTGCCGATACTTTCAATACTGAGTAACTCAGGAAAGGTGCTAACGTAATCATGCAGCAGTTGAGAGAACTCAGCGTAACGATAAAAACGGTCAAATTTTGCGTTCATGTTGGCGCTTATGCTTTAGAAGAGTGGTTAGTGATTTAAAAATATCACAAACAATTCTCTCACAGTCTGCGCGAATCTTTTGCCGCTACGCAATTGACTCCTCCTTAAGATTGCGTTCGGTGTCCGCTAGCGTTCTCCGAAACAAAAATCTGAGCCTGGCATAGAAAATATTAAACACTAGCATTGGCGGGTAGTTCGAAACGTTTTTGCCTCGAAATTTCCGTCCTTTCTAGTGTTTATATGTTTCGCGAAGCCTGAAACCATTTTTAGCGTTTTTCAGAGCCTAGAAAATATCTGTTTATTGAATGCCATATCAACGCGCTAAAATCCCCACAGGGCATATCAGTAAAATAGGAAATCATAAGAAAAAATCTCATGCTTTCTATCATCGTCGTGGCCGTGATTGTGGTCGCCATTCTCATCACCTCATTCATCTCGGGCATCCTGGGGATGGCGGGCGGCATGATTTTGATGGGTGTGTTGCTCGCCCTGCTGCCGTTGCCCAAAGCCATGATGTTGCACGGCGTGGCACAGATGGCGGCAAACGGTTGGCGCGCCTGGCTGTGGCGGCGCGACGTGAACTGGCGCGTGTTTCGCAGCAACGCAGCGGGCGCACTGATTGTGTTGGCGCTGTTCAGCTTCATCCAACTATCAGCCAGCAAACCGGTTGCGTATTTGTTGTTGGGCGCGACCCCGTTTATCAGTTTTTTTCTGCCCAAGGATTTGAAATTCAATGTGGACAAACGCGGACATGCGCTTTTGTGCGGGCTAAGTTGTAGCGCCGTTCAACTGGTGGCCGGTGTATCCGGCCCACTGCTGGATGTATTTTTTATACATTCAAACATGCATCGCAAACAAGTGGTCGCCACCAAAGCGAGTACCCAAAGCTTTGGTCATGTATTGAAAATTATTTATTTCGGCCTGCTTCTCAACACCGCCTACGGCAGCATTGAATGGTGGATGGCGGTGGGTGCTGTGCTACTGGCCATGCTTGGCACCAACCTGTCACGCAAAGTTCTGGAAGCCATGTCGGACGCAAATTTTCGCAAATGGACGCGGGCCACCGTGCTGGTAGCTGGCGGCTGCTATTTGACAGCAGGGGTTTGGTTGCAATGGATTAAATGATGTTTCGTGCCACGGCTTGGCGGTTTTTTGCCCAGCGCCTATCCGGGCACAATCTCGTTGTTGTCCCACCACCGCCAATTTGGGCTCCGGACGTGCGCCCGATAATACTGGGCTTCTCCGGGGATGGTGTTCGACTCTATTTTTAAAGCAACGCAAATTTTTAAACGGAAAAAACACCTTCCCCGGAACAGCGAAACAGCTTCATCGTTTCGCGCATGTCCGGGGGCCAAGTTTGTTGCTATGCAACCATCGTGCCTTTTTTCCTCCCCAAAAAAAATGCCCGACAACTTGGTGGTTGTCGGGCAAAACGCTCTCGGAGGAGAAATTGACGATGATTGCTCACCGCAAACCGTTATAAGCATTTGCCGTGCCAACCGTCGAAAATATTCTCCTTCTGTTTTTTCAATGCAGATCGATCACCCATCACCATC
>JAYWCO010000435.1:0-4289 GCA_043780475.1 Burkholderiales bacterium
CAGGCCCACCATCGCGTGGTTATCCATGATCACGACCGAGCTAATGGTATTGTTGACCATCATGTTGATGGCATCGGCCACCAACACATCCGGCCCCACGGAATACAGCGTGTTATCGGGCGCTTGCCTGACTTTGTCTTTGAGTAATTCGGCGACGGTCACGCTCATGATCGCAATCTAAAATAGAAAGAAATATTAAACCTCATCGTTAGAATTAATGCATTCCGTGCGCGGCTTATTTTATTACTCTGAGCTTGCCGCGCGGCGGGCCTTTGGGCTTGGGCGGCTTATCGTCATCTATGCTGCCGGTATTACCGGCGTCTTCTGTAGCCTCTGCGATAATATCTGTACGGCTAGTGGCATCGTGGCCTTCGCCTTGGCTTGCGCTAGGGCTGGGGCTGACATCCGCTGCTGCGTTGCCTTGCTCGCCCTCATTGTTCTGTAGGCCGCCGCCAACGCCGGATATGGATGCGGGGGCCGGGGTTGGTGTCGTCGCTAACGCTCGCTTGGGGACGGCCTGCAAGGCTGGCGGTGGTGCGTTTGGAGTAGTGCTTGAGGCGCTTGCCAGCGGCGGTAATTCAGGCTCGAAGTACATGCCCTTGCCATTTTCGCGAGCGAAAATACTGGCGATGGCATAAATCGGCACCGCAATTTCGCGCGAGACCCCGCCGAAGCGCGCTGAAAACTGTACCAGGTCATTACCGATAGTGAGATCGCGGGTGGCCTGCATGCCGATGGATAAAACGATCTCGCCATTTTTCACATACTCCAGCGGCACGCGGGTATTTTGATCAACATGCACGCCAATATAAGGCGTGAAACCGACATCAGCGCACCATTCGTAAATAGCGCGAATCAGATACGGTTTGGTAGAAAGCTCGGTCATTTAAGGGGTATTCATGGCAAATGCAGCAGACGAAAACTTACCGAACAAACATCAGAGCGCTACTTGCGCATCGCCTTCTCGGACGCCGTCATCGAATCTATAAATGCCTGACGAGAAAATAAACGCTCTGCATATTTAAGCAGCGGCGCAGCGGTTTTGGGCATTTCAATCTGGTAATGCTCAAGGCGCCACAGCAGCGGCGCAATGGCGACATCCAGCATCGAAAATTCATCGCCCAGCATATGTTTTTGCTTTACAAAAATAGGTGCGAGCTGTATCAGGTTTTCACGAACATAGAGCCGCGCTTTATCGTGCGTATTGGACTTGCCGCGCTCCAAAATATCGACATGATTAAAAATTTCGTTTTCCATGCGGAACAAAATCAACCGTGCGCGGGCACGCATTACCGGATCGGCGGGCATCAGCTGTGGATGCGGAAAGCGCTCATCAATATATTCATTGATGATGTTTGATTCGTACAAAATCAAATCGCGTTCGACCAGTACCGGGGTGCGATTGTACGGGTTCATGACGGCCAAATCTTCCGGCTTATTCATGAGATCAACATCCAGAATCTGGAAATCCATCCCTTTTTCGTACAGCACAATACGGCAGCGGTGACTAAACGGACAGGTGGTTCCGGAATAGAGCGTCATCATAATGAATAACCAACTTTCTTTTTATAAAACTTCTAAAACCTACAAAACTATAAATGCGAAGCCGCGCAAGCCGCGCGGCATTCACAAAACTACGACTAAAAATAAGCCCAATTACTTCACATCTTTCCAGTATTCATTCTTTAGCCAGAGCGTGGCAAAGAATGCCAGTACCAAAAAGAACAACACAATTACCCCTAACTGGGTGCGTTGTGGTCGAGCCGGCTCACCCATATAAGTCAGGTAATTCACCAGGTCAGTAACATAAGCGTCGTACTGCAACGGTGTCATGGTGCCGGGTTTATCCATCGTCAGTTTCATCACCGGCTCGGTATGGCCGTGAACGGTTTTTTCGCCTACCTTGGACAGGACTTGGGTGCCCTGCAAATCATGCAGCACATGCGGCATGCCGACGTTTTTAAAAACCTCGTTGTTCCAGCCGGTCGGGCTCGCATCGTCGCGATAATAGCTGCGCAAATAAGTGTATATCCAGTCGGAACCACGAACCCTTGCCACCAGCGTGAGATCAGGCGGCACCTTGCCAAACCAATCCTTGGCATCTTGCGGATCCAGCGCTGACACCATACTGTCGGCGATTTTATTCGTGGCGAACATCAGGTTTTGCTTGATCTGATCTTCGCTTAAACCGATTTGCGTCAAGTGGCTATAACGCATAAATTGGGCGTTATGACAGTTGAGGCAATTATTGACGAAGATTTGTGCGCCGCGCTGTAGCGATGCTTGATCGCGCAGATTAATAGGTGCAGTATCAAGCCGCACCTCTTCACTGTTCGCGAATGCAGGGCCAGCTGGGGCACCTAGAAAAATTAGCGCTAGCGAGGCGGTTACCAGCAGCTTTTTGATCGGCGTTTTCATCAGTAGTTAACCCGTGTCGGTTCTGGTTTTTCTTTATCGATCTTGGTGTACCAGGGCATCAGAATAAAGAATGAAAAATAGACCACCGTCAAAATACGCGATACCAACGTAGCCGTATCTACACCGCTCAAGAACGGTACTGTTTTAGGCAGCTGGCCCCACACCGTGGTTGGCACAACGCCCAGATATCCCAGCACCAAAAAGCTCACGATGAACGCTGCCAGAAATCCTTTGTAAATCGGGCCGCGATAGCGCACCGAACGCACCTTGCCGCGGTCAAGCCAGGGCAGCGTGAACAGAATTAAGGTGGCAGCACCCATCACCGCGACGCCGGGAAATTGCGAGCTAAACATGGACGGCACGGCGCGCAGCATGGCGTAAAACGGGGTGAAATACCAAACAGGTGCAATGTGTGCGGGGGTCACCAATGGATCTGCTGGTACGAAATTAGGTGCTTCCAAAAAGTAGCCCCCCATCTCTGGCGCGAAAAATATAATGGCTGTAAATACCGCCAAAAATACCACCACACCGACTAAATCCTTCACCGTGTAGTAAGGGTGGAAAGGTATGCCATCAAGCGGCTTGCCGTCGACAGGATCTTTATTTTTCTTTATATCAATACCATCAGGATTGTTTGAACCCACTTCGTGCAAAGCGACTAAGTGCGCTGAAACCAGACCTAACAGCACCATCGGTATGGCAATGACGTGGAAGGCAAAAAAGCGGTTCAGGGTAGCGTCGCCAATATTGTAATCACCACGAATCCAGACCGCCAGATCATCACCAATGAACGGGATAGCGCCAAATAAATTGATAATAACCTGTGCGCCCCAGTACGACATCTGGCCCCATGGGAGGAGATAACCGAAAAACGCTTCAGCCATTAGCGCCAGATAAATCATGCAGCCAAAAATCCATAATAATTCGCGCGGTTTTCGATATGAGCCGTACATCAGCCCGCGCATCATATGCAGATACACCACCAAGAAAAACATGGATGCGCCGGTCGAGTGCATATAGCGAATCAGCCAACCCCACGACACATCGCGCATGATGTACTCAACCGACGCAAACGCAAACTTCGCATCCGGTTTGTAGTTCATGGTCAGAAAAATACCGGTGACGATTTGCATCACTAAAATCAATAATGCGAGCGAACCGAAGTAGTACCAAAGATTAAAATTCTTGGGGGCGTAGTATTCGGATAAATGCTCTTTGTAGAGCGCGGAAAGCGGGAATCGGTCATCGACCCAGCCAAGAATTTTCCCGCCTAAACCGTCTACAGACGGTGAGGCAAGCGGTTTTGGAATGCTGGCCATACGTTATGCTCCTTTGGGATCTTCGCCGATTATCAACTGCGTATCGGTGACGAATGTGTACGAGGGAACTGCGAGATTCAATGGTGCGGGCATCCCTTTAAAAACACGGCCAGCCAAATCGAATTTGGATTGATGACACGGACAGAAAAAACCGCCCGGCCAGTCGGCGCCTAAATCGGCAGCGCCAATTTCTTTACGCAGCGTAGGTGAGCAACCCAGATGTGTGCATACGCCTCTGAGAACCAGCCATTCGTCTTTGATAGCGCGGCCAGCGCCTTTAATGTAGGCGGGCTGCTTTGACGAAGCGGAATTAGGGTCAGCCAGTAGTGCGTCATTCTTCGCTAGCTGCGCGACCATTTCAGGCGTGCGGCGAAGAATCCAGTGTGGTGCGCCACGATACGCCACCGTCAGCATTTGGCCTGGCTCGATAGTGCTGAGCGAAACCGGCACCGCGGCACCGGCGGCGAGCGCACGCGCGGAGGGTTTCATGCTGATGGCCAGCGGGATGGCAACGGATGCCGCAGCAGCAGCGCCGATGCCGGCAGTGCCGAT
>JAYWCO010000436.1:0-3837 GCA_043780475.1 Burkholderiales bacterium
CGCAGTTTTTCAAGCAGTATCATTCGATCAAACCGTTCGTCATCAACCACGATACGCCACCCGAAACCGAGCGCCTGCAAAGCCCCACGGATCGGCTGGAGCTGGATGGATTGTACGAGTGCATTTTATGTGCCTGCTGCTCCACCGCCTGCCCGTCATTCTGGTGGAATCCGGATAAATTTGTAGGCCCGGCCGGCTTGCTGGCAGCGTATCGTTTTATCGCGGACACGCGCGATCAGGCGACCAATGAGCGCCTTGATAATCTGGAAGACCCATATCGATTATTTCGCTGCCACACGATTATGAATTGCGTTGATGTCTGTCCAAAAGGTTTGAATCCATCGTTAGCGATCGGCAAAATCAAAGAGATGATGGTCAAGCGCGGTGTTTAAGAAATAGGCGGTGCATTTCATAGTTGGCGAGATGGTAGTTTCGGGCGCTGCTGAGAAAATGTTTCATCATGTGGTTGTGTTGGTCATGAGGCTGGCGCATTTATGCGCCAGTGCTGGAAAATTTGTCCTTGATTACGCGCTGAGCGAAAGGTGGAATCAATATGTCCGTCGATATTCCTGATGTAGCCCCTGCCGCGCCGCTAGCTGCGGTAACACCGGATTACGCCTCTGCCCTGCAACAAGTGGTGGCTGCAAAAGCCGCATGGCGCAAACATGCGCAAGCGCTGAGTTGGGACGAAAAAGTAGTGGCGATTGAGCCGATGTTGGTGCGAGATAGAGAATTGAAAAAAATGCGCGAACGTAATGTGGTGTCAAAGAATGTTGTAGCAAAGAAAGCAAATTAAGGTGAGCGCAGCCATTGTTGATGATCGCCGCCTTGATCGTCTGCGCTGGAAAGCGCGGCGTGGCTTGCTGGAAAACGATTTGTTGTTATCCAAATTTCTGAGCGCGCAACTAACGAGTTTGAGTGAGGCTGAATTGGATACGTTGGATCAATTGTTGCAGTTAGGTGATAACGATTTGCTGGATCGGTTAATGGGGCGTAAGTCTTGTGAAGCAGCGGCCATGGCAGATCTGGTAAAAAAAATCTTAGACGCATAAATCTTCACTATATCAAGCATCACGAAACGAATAAATTTCACGTTTTCTGGGAGAACAAAAGCATGGACGCAAAAGGCAAAGCAGTTCTGACGATGCCGGATGGCAAATCGTTTGATCTACCGGTATACGGCGGCTCGCACGGACCGGACGTGATTGATATTCGCAAGTTGTACGCGCAAACCGGTATGTTTACCTATGACCCCGGCTTCATGTCCACGGCCTCGTGCAATTCCAATATCACTTTTATTGATGGCGATAAGGGTGAGTTACTGTATCGCGGCTATCCGATTGAGCAGCTCGCCACACAATGCGATTTTATGCAGGTTTGCCATTTGTTGTTATATGGCGATTTGCCCACGCCGGCGCAGCGCACCGATTTTGTCGGCCGGGTCACCAATCACACCATGGTGCACGAGCAGATGCAGTTTTTCCTGCGCGGTTTCCGCCGTGATGCGCATCCGATGTCGGTGATGACGGGCCTGGTTGGCGCAATGTCATCGTTTTATCCGGACTCGATGAATTTGCACGACGCGCAGCAGCGTGATATTTCGGCGATTCGTTTAATCGCCAAGCTGCCGACGCTGACGGCGATGGCGTACAAATATACCGTCGGCCAGCCGCTGGTTTATCCCAGCAATGATTTGTCATACACCGCTAATTTCATGCGCATGATGTTCGCTGTGCCTGCTCAAGAATACAAAGTTAATGATGTGCTGACGCGCGCCCTGGACCGAATTTTTATTCTGCATGCCGATCATGAGCAAAACGCATCGACCTCTACCGTGCGTCTATGCGCATCGAGCGGCACTAATCCATTCGCGGCGATTGCAGCCGGGGTGGCGTGCTTATGGGGCCCCGCCCACGGTGGCGCGAATGAAGCTGCGCTCAATATGCTGTACGACATTCAGCGTGAGGGCGGCTTGCCCAAGATTGGTGAATTTATCGCCAAGGTAAAAGATAAGGATTCGTCGGTCCGCCTGATGGGTTTTGGTCATCGTGTTTATAAAAACTACGATCCGCGTGCCAAGCTCATGCGTGAGACGTGCTACGAGGTGCTGAACGAACTGGGTCTGCAAGATGATCCGCTCTTCAAACTCGCCATGGCGCTGGAAAAAATCGCGTTGGAAGATGATTATTTCGTCAGCCGCAAGCTGTATCCCAACGTCGATTTTTATTCCGGTATTGTGCAAAAGGCGATTGGTATTCCTGTGCCATTATTTACCGCCATTTTTGCGTTGGCGCGCACCGTCGGCTGGATCGCGCAGTTGAATGAAATGATTGCTGATCCTGAGTACAAAATCGGTCGCCCGCGTCAGTTATACGTTGGTTCAACGCGCCGCGATATAGATAAAAGTAAATTATAAATACTAGCAAAGACGGCATTCTTGAGCCACTTTTTGGCTCAATCGCCTCGCCAGTAAACGAATTTGGCATTGAATTTCAAACCGCATTCCACTGCAGCAGTCGTAAAACGAGGTCACACCATGATGCGCGATTTACAGCAATCCTCCCTTTTTTTTGGCGCGAATGCGCCCTATGTTGAAGAGTTGTACGAGCAATATTTGCTCGACCCGGCCGCGGTCCCGGCGGCTTGGCGCCAGCAGTTTGACAGCCTCCCCAATGTTGCGGGCAGTACCGGTAAGGATGTCGCCCATACACCGATTATTGAAGCGTTTGCCGAGCGCGCAAAAGCGGGTGGCGGGCGGATTGCATATATAGACGTCGGGGTCGGTGGCGCTGTCGGTGGTGGATCAGGTGGGTCAAGTGCAGAGGTGAATGAGAAAAAATCGTTCAAGGTACTGCAGTTTATTCGCGCGCATCGGGTGTTGGGCTCACGCCATTCTTCGCTTGATCCCTTGAAGCGCAGTGAACGTCTGCCGGTGCCGGAGCTGGAGCTGGGTTATTACGGCTTGACCGACGCCGATATGGAAACTGAATTCGCGTTTGGTTCCTGGCAGGGCGGGATTGCCGGGAGCCCTGAGAAAGCCAAGCTGAAAGATATCGTGGCCGCGGTTAAGCGCACCTATTGCAGCTATGTCGGTGTTGAGTACATGTACATTTCAGCCACTGAACAAAAGCGCTGGATTCAGGGCCGTTTTGAGTCGGCGCAATCACAACCCGCACTCAGTACGGAAGAAAAGCAATTTTTGCTGGAACGTCTCAGCGCTGCCGAGACGCTGGAAAAATATTTGCATACCCGATATGTCGGACAAAAGCGCTTTTCGCTGGAGGGCGGTGAGTCGCTGATCCCGCTGCTGGACGACATTATTCAGGGCGCAGGCGAGCGTGGCACCAAAGAAGTCGTGCTCGGTATGGCGCATCGTGGCCGCTTGAATGTGCTGGTGAATAGCCTAGGTAAATTGCCGGCTGATTTGTTCAGTGAATTCGAAGGCAAACACGCGCACGAGCTGGGTTCGGGCGATGTGAAATATCATCAGGGATTCTCGTCGGATATTCAAACCAAAGGCGGCGGTGTTCATCTGACGCTAGCGTTTAATCCTTCGCATCTGGAAATCGTCAATCCGGTGGTCGAGGGCTCGGTGCGCGCCCGCCAGCATCGTCGTCATGATGTGGAAGGCAATGAGGTGATTCCAATTTTGATTCACGGTGATGCGGCTTTCGCCGGGCAGGGCGTGATTATGGAAACCATGGCGCTTTCGCAAACCCGTGGCTTTAAAACTGGCGGCACGGTGCACATCGTCATCAATAATCAGGTGGGATTTACCACCTCGGACACTCGCGACACTCGCTCATCGCTGTATTGCACCGACATCGCCAAGATGAT
>JAYWCO010000437.1:0-4877 GCA_043780475.1 Burkholderiales bacterium
ACCGAGCCGCTTGATGATGAGTGGCGCCCGCTTAGCTATATGATTTTTGAATTGCCTGATGCGGCTGGCACGTTCGCCGAGCGCGCAGTGCGCATTCGCGAAATTGTTGATGCTGCAAAATGGCCGCAGTTAGTGGCGGTCACGTAGAGCCGGGTGGCTGATCGTGCAACGCTGCAGCGACAGCTGGATGATCTGGTGCGCGGCGGTGCTGAGGGCCTGATGCTGCATTTGGCCGAAGCACCTTACGTGACCGGGCGCAGCGATGTGTTGCTCAAGCTGAAACCACGGCTCGATATCGAGGCCACCGTGATCGGGCATGTGCCCAGCAAAGGTAAATATAACGGCATGATGGGCGCGCTGCGAGTTGAAACCCCGGATAAAAGGCGCTTCGTGATCGGCACCGGCTTTAGCGATAAGGTGCGTAAAAATCCACCGGCTATCGGCACCCTCGTGACTTACACCTATCGGGGATTAACCAATACCGGTTTGCCACGCTTTGCCAGCTATCTGCGCGTGCGCGAAGATTTTTAAACCGTGCGCCAGTGTTGACAAGCGCAACTTGATGCAGCGTTGCGTAAATTGACAACGGGCATGCCACAATCTGATTTGATGCGATATAACCAAGTCAGAACAGACAAGCCAGCACAGCTACCTAATAATCATCATGGCATTTGTATCTATCTAGCCCGCTTAATGTTTTGCATTCAAGGTTTAACGGGCAGCGCACGGTTGAGGAGAAATTTTGAGTCGCGGGTTTTCTAAAAGTTTTTATACCATCATGGCGGCGCAGTTTTTTTCATCACTGGCCGATAACGCTTTATTTATTGCCGCTATTGCGCTGCTCAAGCAAAACGCGGCGCCGGAATGGCATCGTGCCGCACTGGTGCCGATGTTTGCGTTATTTTATGTGGTGCTGGCGCCGTATGTCGGCGCGTTTGCGGATTCTAGGCCGAAGGGCCAGGTGATGTTTATTTCAAACATCATCAAGGTGCTTGGCTGCGTACTGATGTTGTTTGGCACCTACCCGCTGCTCGCTTATTCGATTGTTGGCCTCGGCGCAGCGGCTTATTCACCAGCCAAATACGGCATTCTGACTGAGCTGTTGCCGACCTCAAAACTGGTCGCGGCAAACGGCTGGATTGAAGGTTTGACGATTAGCTCGATCATCCTCGGGGTGGTGTTGGGTGGGCAGCTGATCGGTGACAAAGTTTCGTCGCATTTGCTGGCCTTTGATTGCCCGTTTATTGATACCGGTATTGATACTGCGCCGGAGGCCGCGATTGCATCCATTTTATTTATTTATATTGTTGCCGCACTGTTTAATTTATTCATCCCGCGCACCGGCGCTGCGCTGATCTCGGTACAAAACAATCCGCTCGATACGATGGCCGATTTCATGGTCTGCAATCGTCGTTTGTGGCAAGACAAGCTGGGCCAGATTTCGCTGGCAACCACCACCTTGTTTTGGGGCGTGGCCGGTAATCTGCGCTATATCGTGCTGGCGTGGGCCGCTGTGGCGCTAGGCTACAACACCACGCAGGCATCCACGCTGGTCGGCGCGGTGGCAATCGGGACGGGTGTGGGCGCGGTGGCGGCATCGGCCTGGATGAAACTTGATCTAGCCACTGCCGTGATTCCGCTAGGCATTGCGATGGGCCTCACGGTGATCATGATGAATTTTATTTCTTCGCCGCTGCTGGCCGCACCATTTTTGATGGTGGTGGGCGGCCTGGGCGGATTTTTGGTAGTGCCGATGAATGCGCTGTTGCAGCACCGTGGCCATAATTTGATGGGTGCAGGTCGCTCAATTGCCGTGCAAAACTTTAATGAACAAGCCTGCATTTTGTTTTTGGGTGGGCTGTTTGTAGGCTTGACCTCAGTCGGGTTATCGGCTTATGCGGCGATTACGATTTTTGGTTTACTGGTGGCAGGCGCGATGTTTATTATCGGTCGCTGGCATCGCCACAATATGAATTTCCATCAGGCGGAAGTAGAAGCGTTGCTAAAACTAGCCCGGTCTGATGGTCATTCAGACGGTGATTAGCCGGCTGCCAGAAAGTTGAACAAAGCTGCGGCCAGCATAATTATTTAGTACCAAAAATTTTATCGCCCGCGTCGCCCAAGCCTGGAATAATATAGCCGACTTCGTTCAAATGGCTGTCAATGGCCGCAGTATAAATATCAACATCAGGATGTGCGACGACGAGCCGCGCAATACCTTCAGGTGCTGCCACCAGCACCAGTCCGCGTATATGTTTCGCGCCATTTTTTTTCAGCATATCGATGGTCGCAATCATCGAGCCCGCAGTGGCCAGCATGGGATCGAGCACCAGTGCCATACGCTCGTCCAGCTTGCCCACGAACCTCTCAAAATAAGGCTCTGGCTGCAAGGTGTCGTGATTGCGTGCCATCCCCACGACGCTAACTTTAGCGCTAGGAATAACATCCAGCACGCCATCCAGCATGCCTAGTCCGGCGCGCAGAATCGGTACCAGCGTCACTTTTTTGCCTTCGATTTGCTGAATCTCTACGGGGCCATTCCAGCCTTGAATGGTCACGGTTTCCAGCGGAAAATCAGCGCAGGCTTCATAGGCCAGCAAGCGGCCAATCTCGGCGGTCAGCTCGCGAAAACTTTTAGTACTGATATCCGCATGGCGCATCAAACCGATTTTATGTTTGACGAGGGGATGTTTTATTTCAAAAATGGGCATGAGCTGGTCCGGGAATAATGGACGGGAATGGAAGGGAGCGGAATGGAAGGCGGTGAGGAATGAGTCAACAAGCAACTCCAGCTAGTCTAGCAGCCTGAGGAGATCAATCGTGCCAAACCACTAACCACCGTGACGCGTAGGCCCAGGCGGCAGCGTTACCGGCGGACGGGTGCCCGCAGTTGGCGTTGCTGGATTAGCGGGCGAAATGGTGCGGCCCATGCCGGGCGCAATCCCCAGCAGGTCCCAGCGCCCTTGCTCAATCGCATCCGCAATCATGGCGTTATAGCGTTGCGCATTGGCATAAGCATTCGGTGAAAGCTCATTAAATTGCATATAGCTTTGCAGACTGGTGTAGCCGCAGGCGCCTTGCGTAGCACAGCCCTGTAGTACGCGATTGGAATCTGCGCCGCAATTAGCGCCGCGATCACAGGCTAAAAAAGTCCAGGCCGGACCTATATCACGCGGATTAAAAAGATCACCTTCCGCACCTAATTTTCGATCGGTCAGCTGGCTCGATTCATAGGTCAACAATTGGCCGGCACGACGAATCGCAAACGGGTCGCCGCTCGCCAGCGCATCACGTACCAATGACAATTGATCTTCAGTCATGCGACGCTCTTCAAGGTTTTTGGCACTACGTGATTGATCGCGATAAAGCTCAGCCGCCACCGCCGCTTTGGCGCCGGGATTACCGGCAGCGGCGGCTTCCACATACAGGCGCGAGATGTCCGCAGCGGTGAGGTTTACGTTCTGAAAGCCTTCGCACGCTGCGTTAATTTGGTTATAGGCTTCGATACGCTGATTGTTGTTGGGATCATTTTCTTTTAACCGATCCAGAAATTTTTGTTTGGCCGCCTCGGTCGGTACCTGATTACGCTGCTTCAATTGGCAAGTCTCCATGGCGGCTGCCGCCAAAAATTTGGTTTCGGCGTCTGCGCCTTGAGGGTTAGCAGCGTAACGATCATAAAACTTTTTAAGGCTAAGCCCGCTTTCAAATTCAATAGCATAGGCACTTCTCAATGGCGCGCCCACTTTGGCGGCCGACGGGGCACTGGCAGGTTTTAAACCACTATTTGCCAACTGGCCGGAGCCAGCCACTTGCGGACTGGACGCGCTGTCATTTTTATCTGGCGAGGAGCGAGCAGTATCGGCTTGGGTCACCTCGGCAGGTTTAAGCATTTGCCAGCTCACCAACGCGAGCGCAAAGCCGATAACAATGAGTATAAAGAGACGTTTCATAAAATGATTATGGCCTGATTTTATGGGTGCGGATGGGATGGTTGCGATAAGCGTTGTTGCAAAATGTAACGTTGCCTGGTGATGTCGATCAGCGTGCCGGGTAAAACAAACCGATAAAACACCCTTCAGAAAATATCAAGGCCACCGCTGTGACCTTGATGATGGCACGCTCAATCCGACTAAATAGTTGATATCAGTTATGCAAAATTTTCGACAGAAAATCCTGGGTACGCTGCTTGCGTGGTGACCCAAAAAATTCTTCCTTGGTGCAATCTTCCAGAATCGTGCCGCCTTTTTCCATAAAGATGATGCGGTCAGCTACTTTTTTGGCGAAGCCCATCTCATGGGTCACCACCATCATGGTCATGCCTTCCTTGGCTAGCTCGACCATCACGTCGAGCACCTCGTTGATCATTTCAGGATCGAGTGCTGAGGTGGGCTCATCAAACAGCATGGCGATCGGATCCATCGAGAGCGCGCGGGCGATAGCGACACGCTGCTGCTGGCCGCCGGATAGCTGCGCCGGATATTTGTCTTTGTGTTCACTCAAGCCGACGCGCTCCAGTAATTTCAACCCTTTGGCGAGCGCTTCGTCTTCGCTGCGGCCCAATACCTTGGTCTGCGCAATCACCAGATTTTTGGTCACGCTCATATGCGGGAATAACTCAAAATTCTGGAACACCATGCCCACCTGCGAGCGCAGTTTGGCGAGATTGGAGTTCTTTGCCCCGACTGAAATCTCATTAACCAATATCTCGCCTTTTTGAAACGGCTCAAGCCCGTTCACGGTCTTGATCAGGGTTGATTTGCCGGAGCCGGAAGGCCCGCAAATAACCACCACTTCGCCTTTTTTAACATGGGTGGTGCAATCGACCAGCACCTGCTTATCACCGTACCATTTGCTGACGTTTTTAATTTCGATCATGT
>JAYWCO010000438.1:0-15388 GCA_043780475.1 Burkholderiales bacterium
CTCGCGAATCATAAAGCGAGATGCCGTCATCAAGTAATAGAACCGGGATCTTTGTGAGCGGATTATAGAGCGCACTTTTAGGCTCAGCACTCCAGACATTATCTTCAACAAACTCACATTCAATGCGTTTTTCCGCCATTACAATGCGGACTTTACGGGCATACGGACTAGTGTATGAGGCAATCAGTTTCATGAAATTTCCGGTGCGGTAAAGGGCGTCGTCAGGTGCTCTATGGCATTGATTTGCAGACCGACTTAGTTATATTTTCCTACACGAATTATAGCATTTGCCGCTCCGCAAGACCTGATCCAACAGGCGATTTTCTGCTCTCAATTGGAATCAATGTTTTATCAACACGGACCGGATTTGAGGACGCATGATAAAATTTTGATTCTTCTTGCAATACTTAAACCTTCACCCAACAGGCGCTCATGCTTCCGCTCACCTCGATTACTGCACTCGGCCCACTTGATGGACGCTACGAAAAAAAAGTCGCCGCGCTTCGCGAATTCTTCAGCGAATATGCGTTGATCAAGTTTCGTGTTCAGGTCGAGGTTGAATGGCTTATTGCTTTATCACTGGAGCCAGGCGTTGTTACATGCATACCGTTTTCGGCTGGTATCATCAGCGAAATGCGCGCCCGCGTAGCGGCCTTCACGCTCACCGACGCCGAGCGCGTAAAGGCAATCGAGGCCACCACCAATCATGATGTCAAAGCGGTTGAATACTGGCTACGCGAAACCTTCTCAGCCCGTGTCGAAATTGAGCGCGTCAAGACTTTTATTCATTTTGCCTGCACCTCGGAAGACATCAACAATCTTGCACATGCATTGATGCTAAAGGCAGCGCTGGATAAAGTGATCGTCCCGGCTTTAACCCACATTAACGAAAAATTGACGAAGCTGGCGCACGCAAACGCCGCGTTGCCGATGCTTTCACGCACCCATGGCCAGCCCGCCACGCCCACCACGGTCGGCAAGGAAATGGCCAATGTGGCCTACCGTTTGCAACGCGCATGCACGACGGTCAAAAATGTCGAGCTGCTCGGTAAAATTAATGGCGCGGTCGGTAATTACAACGCGCATTTAGCCGCTTATCCTGAGCTTGACTGGGCCGGGTTTGCCCAGAAATTTGTGGCTCATTTAGGACTCGGCTTCAATCCCTACACTACGCAAATTGAGCCGCATGATTACATGGCTGAATTGTTCGATGCCGTAGCCCGCGCCAACACGATTTTGATCGATCTTGATCGCGATATCTGGAGCTACATCTCGTATGGCTACTTCAAGCAAAAAGTGAAAGCCGGTGAAATCGGTTCGTCCACCATGCCGCATAAAGTAAACCCGATAGATTTTGAAAACTCGGAAGGCAACCTGGGACTGGCGAATGCAGTACTGCGCCATCTGGCTGAAAAATTACCCATCTCACGCATGCAACGGGATCTGACTGATTCAACTGTGCTGCGCAATATGGGCGTCGCGTTTGGCTATTCTTTGCTCGCCTATGAATCACTCGCACGCGGTCTGGACAAGCTGGAAGTGAATCCTTCACGTTTGGCCGAGGATCTGAATGCGAACTGGGATGTGCTGGCCGAGCCGATTCAAACGATTATGCGCAAATACGGCATTGCGGATGCATATGAGCAATTAAAGGACCTAACCCGCGGTAAGGGTGGTCTCACAGTTGAAGCGGTACATTCGTTTGTTAAAACGCTGCCGATTTCAGACGCAGATAAAGCGACCTTGATCAACATGACCCCTGGTAGCTATATCGGCTCTGCCGAAGACTTGGCGCAGCACAGCTGATGCTTTGCAGCTAATGAGCCAACAGCAAGCTGCGCCAATCAGAGGCGGTTAAAAACTAACCGCCTGTTTTCATCAGTTCACGCAAAAATGCTTCTGCCTGCTTTTTATCCAGCATGCCCATTTTTTTATGATCAATCTTGTCGAATGTTGCTTCAAGCTGCTTCA
This sequence comes from Burkholderiales bacterium, assembly GCA_043780475.1. GTDB lineage: Bacteria > Pseudomonadota > Gammaproteobacteria > Burkholderiales > Usitatibacteraceae > UKL13-2. Next base: position 1,972 of record JAYWCO010000438.1, read on the forward strand.
TAACGTCAGCTTTTGACATCATCTTTGCGGGGGTAGACGACGCACCATCGCTGCGTTGCAACTCCAGAATAAACGCCATGGTTTTTTGTGAATCAACCATGCCATTTTTATCAGCTTCCATTTTTAGCATTATCTCGTTAGCGCGTTTCATCATTTCTGCTTTCGAGACCATGCCATCTTTATTGGCGTCAAACATTTTGACAAAACGGTTTGCATCTTCAACACTGTCTGCGAGCGCAGGAAGCGACGCACTCATCATGGAAACTGTCACCAGTGTTCCAACAATAATATGTAATAAATATTTTTTCATAAACGACTCCTTTGTGTGAGGTTCCGAGATTAAGCGACAAAAAAGTGACGGGAATAAATTATTGCCGCCGTTCCGCCGCTATGCACCTCCTGAGTCGTCTGAATCGCAGCAACCTTACAACCGTTGGCAACCGGGACAAAATTCAGCTTGCGTCTATGTCATCACAGCATCCTCTTAATCTCGCCGCTGGCTATGAGCCGGTCCAAGTCATCAGCGCCGCCGATCAGCACGCCGCTCACAAACACCATTGGAAAAGTTGGCCAACCACTCCACATTTTCAGCGCATTTCGGCGACGCCAATTATTGAAATAGCTGCCGTATTCGAGGTAATGATGAGCAATACCGGCCGCGTCTAGCGCTTTACGCGCGCGCTTCGGCATGGGGTTTTGTGCCATACCCACCACCACCACTTTATGCGCCGAGAGTGCCGCCTCAACTTCCTGCACAATATCAAGCTGATGGGTAGCAACAACATCGCGAATAGCCGAGTGGATGCGAGCTTCTTCAAGAATTTTACGGGTCATGTTGAATCCTTTTTCTATCGGGTAATGAGACTATGAAATAAATATAACTACGCTGTTCTGCCTTTTTAATATGGACTAGCTTGATCGTCCATCACCACCCGCTTATGTCGACCCATGCCGCCGACAATTGACAACGCAACCGCTTCGGCAGCTTTAATGCCATCAACCCCCGCAGACATGATGCCGCCCGCGTAGCCAGCACCCTCACCTGCCGGAAACAAACCGCGGGTATTGACGCTTTGAAAATCATCATCACGGCGGGTAATGCGAATGGGTGATGAGGTGCGCGTCTCAACACCGGTCAACACCGCATCTGCCATCGCAAAGCCTTTAATTTGTTTAGCAAAAGCAGGCAATGCTTCGCGAATCGCATTGATCGCAAAATCCGGCACGACGCTGCTTAAGTCAGTCATTTTTACGCCAGGTTTATAGGACGGCACAATGGAGCCGAGCATCGTCGACGCACGGCCCGCCATAAAATCGCCCACCAATTGCGCGGGCGCCGCGTAATTCTCACCGCCCGCTTTGAAAGCCTGCTCTTCCCAATGACGCTGAAACGCCATGCCAGCCAGGGGATGGCCTGGATAATCGCGTTCCGGAGTAACGCCGACCACGATACCCGCATTGGCATTACGTTCATTGCGCGAATATTGACTCATGCCGTTGGTGACGACGCGGCCAAGCTCTGAGGTCGCGGCCACCACCGTGCCGCCCGGGCACATGCAGAAGCTGTATACCGAGCGGCCATTACTGGCGTGATGCACCAGCTTGTAATCAGCGGCACCCAAAATATCATTGCCTGCATTGGGGCCAAATCGCGCCGTATCGATTAATGATTGTGGATGCTCGATGCGGAAACCAATCGAGAATGGCTTAGCCTCAATATGCACGCCGCTTGCGTAAATACTTTCAAAGGTATCGCGCGCACTATGACCAATCGCCAGCACCACATGATTGCTGGCGATGCGCTCACCATTGGCCAGAATCACGCCGCGAAGATGGCGCGTGCCATCGATATTTTTTTCAATATCAAAATCAATTACCCGCTGCTGGAAGCGAATTTCACCGCCCAAGGATTCAATCGTGGCGCGCATTTTCTCCACCATCGTGACCAGCTTGAAAGTGCCTATATGCGGCTTGGAGACGTACATGATTTCCGCTGGCGCACCGGCTTTAACAAACTCTTCCAGCACTTTGCGGCCCAGAAAAAAAGGATCTTTAATCTGGCTCCAAAGCTTGCCGTCCGAAAACGTACCCGCACCGCCCTCGCCAAATTGCACATTGGATTCGGGATTCAATACCGATTTACGCCACAGACCCCAGGTGTCCTGGGTACGCTCACGCACCGCTTTACCGCGTTCCAGCACCAGCGGATTAAAGCCCATCTGAGCAAGTATGAGGGCCGCAAATAAACCACACGGCCCCAGCCCAATCACCACCGGACGCAGCGCCAATACTGCAGGGGCATCGGCCACAAATTTATAGTGGCTATCAGGTGTGACCGTGACTTTGTGATCTCCGTGAAAGCGCTTCAACAGCGCTGCCTCGCTTTTGACCTCACAATCCAGGGTATAGACCAGATGAATATCAGCACGCTTGCGTGCATCGTAACCGCGGCGAAAGACGACGACATCCAGCAACTCACCTGCGGTGATTTTAAGGCGCTTAATAGCCGCAGCTGGGATGGCGGTTTCATCATGATCCAGCGGAAGTTTAATTTCGGTGAGGCGTAGCATATTGAGGAAACTTATACGGTTTATGCGGTCTGAAAAGAGTGCCGCGAATGGGGGCTGTTTTGGTTGTAACGCATTTTATATGCTGGTTACACCTTCGCGCTTATGCGTCATTTCTGCATCACTAAGCGTCTTTATCAACTATCAAAAAATTAAGGGAACTACCCATGCCAACCGCCATCTGGAACAACACTGTCATCGCTGAAGCACCTGCAAATGATATCGTCACCGTTGAGGGCAATATGTATTTTCCCCTCGCCTCTATTAAGCCCACCGTGCTCAAGACCAGCCAGCACACTACGGTTTGCGGCTGGAAGGGTACCGCCAATTATTATGATGTCGTCGTAGACGGCAAAACCAATCCAGACGCCGCCTGGTATTACGCAAGCCCTAAAGATGCAGCCAAAGAAATTGCCGGGCGTGTTGCGTTTTGGAAAGGTGTTGTTTGTAAAGCTTAAGCTGCCTTCCCGACTTGGGCAATCCACTCATCGACCAACTGCTCCAACACCGGCAGCGGCACTGCGCCGCTGTCAAGAACAATGGAATGAAAATTTTTGAGTGAAAATTTGGCGCCCAAGGCCGCCTTGGCTCTGTCCCGCAATGCCAGAATTTTTAGTTGTCCCAGCTTGTACGCGCAGGCTTGGCCGGGCAGCGCCATATAACGTTCAATCTCTGTGGTCACTTCTGATTCGCCCATGCCGGTGTTGTTCACCATATACGCAATCGCTTGTTCCCGCGTCCAGCCCTTGGCGTGCATCCCGGTATCGACGACCAGGCGTACCGCGCGGAATATTTCTGCCTGCATACGACCCAAGTCACCAAACGGATCGTCTTTATACAGCCCCATTTCTGCGCCGAGTCGCTCGGCATATAACGCCCAACCCTCAACGTAGGCGGTATAAATTGATTGCTGGCGAATCAATGGCAGACCTTTCAAGCCCTGCGCCGTAGCAATCTGAAAATGATGCCCGGGAATACCTTCGTGATAGGCCAGTGTTTTCATACCCCAAGTGGGCATTTCTTTTAAGTCGCGCAGATTGGCAAAGAAAGTTCCGGGGCGCGAACCATCCATCGCCGCCGCATTGTAGTAAGCCCCTGCAGAGCCCTTTTCAGCTGCAATCGGCACCCGTTCTACGCTAAGTTTTTCAGTGGGGAGCCTGTTGAAATAGTCCGGCATGCGCGCGTTCACTTCATCCAGAATTTGCCGGTAACGTGTCAACATCTGTGCGCGGCCATCATCGGTTGAGGGCAACAGAAAGCGTGGATCTTCTCGTAATCTTTTCATACGTTCGGCAACCGTTCCCGCCGTCATGCCTTGAGTCTTGAGCAGCGTATCCATCTCTGTTTCAATGCGCGCAACTTCGCTCAAACCGAGCTGATGCACCTGCTCTGGCGGGTCGTCAGCCGTGGTCATTTGCTTGAGCATGAGCGCGTAATAGATTCCGCCATCCGGCAACCGGGCAGCGCCCGCGCTTTGCAATGCAGCCTGCGAACGCAATGCGATCAGCGCAGCCGTCATGCGCGCATAGGCAGGATAGACGCGATCTTTGATGGCCGCGGTTGCCGCGTCTTGTAACGCTGTTTTCAGCGTTACATCCAGCCCGCTTACCTTATTCATTTTTTCTACAAAGCTGCTGACCAATGCATTTTTAGCCGGCGCAGGTTTGACCGTATCGGCAATCACCGTAAGCGATTTCTCCAGCAGCGAGGTTGGCAACACTACGCCCAGCTTGGCCTGACGCTGCATTTCAGCCGTCAGTGCATCAAGTTTATCGCCCATGGCCTCAAGGCGAGTTACGTAATTACGCGCCGTTTTTTCATTCTTGACGACATGGCTCGATTGCAGAAAGTTCGGCAACATAACCTGCGTGCCAAACATGGGACTAATCGGATAGAGCCCCTCGGAAGATAGCCATTCAAAACGTTTGTACTGCAGCGCGGAGCCATAAAAATCGAGCAAAATATCGTAGGAAATTTGATCTTGACGGCTCAGTCTGGCGCGATCAAATTGTTTGACCTCGCCCACTAATTTTTCGGCAAATGCATAATCTTCATCGCGTTTGCCGACACCAACCGCCGCTAATTTACCGGAGTGTCGGTCAAGCAGGGTTCCGTCAACAGCGCCGATCTGGGTGAATAGCTCGGGGTTACGAATCAGGAACAGCACCGCTTGGCGATTCGCCAGCATATTGATCGTGAACGGCGTGCCCCAGCCGATACGGTAAACCGCATAGGCAGTAATAATCAGCAACGCCAAGATGACCCAGCGAGCGACTTTCCAGATTTTTTTCATTATGTTCTTTTGACAGCAGCTTTAACGGCAGATGAATAGACTAAAAACTTGTTGGTTAAGCCTGACTTCGAAGATTATGCCCTACTCGCGCCGTCGCATTTCAGGCGACAAACCTCAGCATGGGCGTGGCTCCTGGCACATTTATGGCTGGAAGTGACCGTCAATATTGAAGATTCGATTGGCGTTCAACTGCAAAATAGTAACTCGCTGATGGATTGTTGTCGCCAAGGTTTACCGTCAGCGCAAACAACGACAGCTAAAGCCAAGCGTGTAAAAAATGCTTATAAAGGCATTTTCGTAGTAAAATCAATGAATCGCACGACATCAAGCTAATTAATTCAGTACCGTCTGTTGTTTCTTTCTTGGTTCGAACGATGTGAGCATTTGCTCGATCAACTTAATAATTAGGAAATTAACAATGGCAACTGGTACCGTAAAATGGTTTAACGATGCAAAAGGTTTTGGTTTTATTACCCCTGATGACAAGGGCGAAGATTTGTTTGTGCACTTCTCGGCTATCCAGTCGAGCGGCTTCAAAACACTTGCTGAAAACCAGAAAGTGTCTTTCGAAGTAACGACAGGCCCTAAGGGCAAACAAGCGACCAACATCCAAGCGCTATAAGCTTGAAGTAATCGCAAAGTTTTGCAGTAAAAACCCCGGCGTGCCGGGGTTTTTTTATGGGACGCCTACGATTGAAAACAGCGCCCGACTAGGTCAGCAACGTTTTCCTTCACGCTTATCCTGCTTATTGCGCGCCACTTTCGCCATTCATAAACGCCAGGTAACGTTGATGCGCCAGTGTGGCGATAGTACCGATCGGCAGCACGCGCGACTCATAGCGGATACAAGGCTGCACTTTGCCAAAATTACCGGTATTAAAAATTTCCTTTGCCGCTTCAAGCTCGGCCGGCCATACCGCCCGTTCCTGCACGTTCACACCTGCTGCCTGCAACAATTGGATGACGCGCGCGCGTGTGATGCCTGCGAGGAACGTACCATTTGGGATGGGCGTTACGACGTCATCTGCCTGGTTCACAAAAAATAAATTCGAGGTCGCAAATTCAGCGACCTGACCATGCCCGTCAAGCACCACCGCGTTATCAAATCCGCGTGCCTTTGCATCGCGTAGCGCGCGGGTTGTATTGGCATAAAGGCTGGAGGCTTTTGCATCGGTAGGTGCCATCAATGGACTGGGGCGTTGCAGTTGAGACAGACATGCTGCGAAGCCGGTAAATGCAGGCAGTGGCGCATCAAATATGGTCAGCGCAAAACCGGATTTTGCAGCGTCAGGAATCAGCAACCCCTCCGTGCCAAACACCAGCGGCCGAATATACAGCTCTGCATTGGCCGGAAAGCGCGCAATCCCTGCATTCACCAGGGCCGTCATCTCGGCCACCGTATAAAGACAATCCAGCCCAAGCCTGTCAGCCGAACGCCGCACGCGTTCCAAATGCAGTAGTAAATCCGGTGTGCGACCGGCAATGGAGCGGGCGCCGTCAAACACGGACGAACCCAGCCATACGCTGTGATCCATCGCACCAAAAATGCCGACATTGCCTTCAGACCATGCGCCGTTAATAAATGTTTGGTACATATGCTCACCTGCCTTTTAAAAAATAGTGCCGAAAAATTTACTGGCTCATACTCATACTCATACTCATGCTCAATGTTTAAGCCACACTGGGCGAAGCTACCAAATAACTTCTACCACTTGCAGCCGTTCTCGGTGACCGCATCGCGCACCAGCGGAATCACCGCAGCCAGCCCCAGGGCGGCGTAAGTATCCCGACAATCGGGACGCTTCAATGCTTTATCAAAAATCTGTTCTATATTTTTCTTGATCACCACGGGCGGCGCCAACGGAAATGGCAGCAGAGTACGCCGACCACTTCCTTCACTGGTGATAGCGCGAGCGCGATTGCGGATCCCATCTAAATCAAGTTTGGGCGTGATGGTAGCAGAATCACTGGGCGCTGCCGTCAGAGCGCCAGCACCCAACACGGGCGGTACCAACATGCCATCACGTTTAGGCCCAAAAATATCGCTATCGATATTCCGCTCCACATTCGTTTTGGCAGGCGGCATATTAGCCAATGTTCCCCCCAGCGGATCGATTGGTCGCACCCCTGACTCTACCTTGGTGGTCAGTAAATCTGCTGGCTTTATATCTGCCGGAGTCACCACTTTAGCCTCAGGAGTCGGCACAATGAGCTGACCCTGTCGCGGGGCAGGCCGAATCGTCACAGATGCTAGTGCGGCTGGCACTATTGGCACGGGAATTGATACCGGTATCGATTTGATAGCAGGCAATGGCGGTGAAACCATCGGCACTTCAATAGACCGAGTGTCCATTTTCGGCATCGGTAGCGCAATCAGCGCTGGCGGTATTATCGCTTGCTCAGCCTTCAAGATTTGCACTGGCGCTGGCATTAGCAAGGGTATGGGCGGCGGTATCGTTGCAACAACTGGGGCCGAGACAGGAGCAGGTACGGGTACAGGAGCTGTTGGCGGGACCGCCAAAGATATGGGCATCGGCAGCAGCTGCGCTACAGCAGGCAGCGCTGCCACTGACGGTGCATTCAGCGTAGCCGATGATGCTGGCGATACCGATGGCTCGCGCGGGGCGGGGGCGGGGGCTGGAGCAGGAGCAAAGGCAGGAATAAGGATTGGGACGGGGACAGCGACAGCGCTAGGCAGCGTCGCCACGGGCGGGACTACCGTCGGCGTCGAGACCACGAAAGCAGTCGTGGCTTGCGTCACCTCCTTGGCAATAAAGCGTAGCGTCTCAGCCGTTGGTGCGGCGCCGGCTTGTATGGGCGCAGGCAGCGGTACTTCCGTGTCGGTGCTTGGTGGCACAACAGGCAAAGAAACCGGCGAAGCTGCTTGAGTCGGCGCAATATCGGCTTGGGCGGCGGTGGTGGTGACGGCTGGAGCGGTGGTATTTACAGTCGGCGCAGTGTCCTGCTCAATGGCGGGGGCACTCACTACATCTGCTGCTGTTAATGATGATGGCGCAAGCAGGCCGGGCGTATCTGATGCTGTGGGTGGTGATGAATGGGTTGATGAACGTACGGATGTTCGCAGTGATACATCTTGCTCTTGGCCCCGCCTAAGCCCATTGACAGATTCACGCCGATCCGCAGATAAGGTCGCATCAAAATTAAACACCTTGGTGCCCCATAAACGCTCACCGCTCCTGGCCACAGGCCCGCTGGTATTGCCTAGCAGCACCATAGCGAAAACATGCAACAACAGTGAGAGCAGCAAAAACTGATCAAGCATAGGCCGTTCGGCAAACGCTGTTATGAATGACGGGCTTGATGTCCCGCCAGAAAAATCAGTTTGAATGGGCCTGCGAAATATCATCACGAACGTTGAGCGCTTTATTGTCAATACGCAACAAAACAATGAGCATACAAGACAACTGGATTATCGTGATCGCGCCGCGTCGATTTGGCCACGTCAAGGCCAATTTTTTTGTTGTTCGCGGACAATTTTTTATGAAATCCTTGACGCATGTTTTATGAGACGACAAAATTCATTCTCATATTTTCAGGATTAGCATTATCAATAGCCACCAGCCCGCCTCGCCTTGCAACCAGATTTGCGTATTGAATCCTTTAACCCAGCTCTGCATCGGCTGCTCACGGAGCATGGCTGAAATATCAGGCTGGTCACAGTTCTCTGCGGCTGAAAAAAACGCGGTTTTGGAAAACATCAAAAGCCGGATGGCCGAACCGCCTACATCACATACGCCACACACAGTACCGTAACCGATTATAAAACCGGCCTGAAAGCCTCGCCAGTGCTAGTGTTTTGCTATTAGCCGAAGCAACATGAGCAGTAACACAAAGTGCTAAAGTGCTAGAGCGACATCAATGGCGGCGAGCTTCCAGCCACGACCTTGATGGCGGACTCGGCCCAGCTGGATATGAAAGATACTTGAGGCGATCATTACGCTGAGCTTGGAGCTTGCCTTGAATGTCGCCTCATTAACAATGACCGAATCGGCAAAGCCATGTTCGGCGTTGCCCGGCACCAGAATGCCCTTTGAGGTTTGTCGGGTAGTGCGTTCGGTGACATGCTCAAGGGTGGCGCGTAGCGGCGCTTTTGACAACACCCTGACCCCGATGAGGGCGCTTTGTTGACGATGCAAATTTGCCTTTCGCACGACGATACCAAGCACGCACGGACGGCCTTCATCAATTCGTAAGGCGATCAAATCATCCACCTCAACCGTGGCTGCATCCTCGGTCGACATCTCAATGCCAAGCCCCGAATCACTCATATTGTGAAGCTGCACCGGGCTGCGCTGCTGCAGCGTGGTGCCTAAAGCGCGCGCGTTGAAGGTACCGGTGTCGAGGAACACTGACTGTCGCGCCGATGCGCTCGACTGTGCAGAATCAACACTAGCTCCTGCTACGCTGTTTGGGGCACCAACCGCTGTGGTGAGGCTAGATTGGGTTGCCAGCGCTGAAGTCCAGACATCATTAAATCCGCAAAATACTTTTACCTCGGCGCCGTGCCCGATCGCGAAGCGCTTGCTGCGGGTTACGTCCGCATTGGCGATCAAACTGAATTCCCGATCCAAAAAATCGATCACGGCGAGGTGCTCTTCCATTCGAAAGCCCATGCCAATCCCCCAGCCTGGAAAAATCATGCCCTGATGAAAATCATCAACCGCTCGATCCAGTTGCCGCTGCAAAGGGCGCAGCGTCAAAAATAAATCCGCGCGCTCGCCTGGTGTGTAGCGCGTCAAGCCGCGCAACTCGTTCGTGGTGTCGATGCACAAACTTGGCGCAGCCGCCTGTGGTTCGCGGGTAAGCCACAGCGCATTCATCCACGATATCAACCAGCTATCAAGAATCTCCAAGCGCCTCGGCGCTAAATTGCCACTGGCAAAGCGCTCCAGCAACAAGGCACGAACATACAGGGCTTCTATCGTGGTCTCCAGCCTGCGGCGTTCGATAATGACCGGCACAATAGTCGCCTCAACTTTGGCGCTCAATGCAAATTGAAACAACTGGTGGAGGCGTTTTAAAGCCGCCAGATCAGCGCGCTGTCCAGAAATTTTGCGCCATTTAGTCGCGTAGCCCGCGAGCAAAAGTGCGATCAACAGTACCGCTGCAATATCGGTTGGAGGGGCTGCACCTGGAATAATACTTTCGGGCGCCGCACGGCGCGCGAGGCGGGCCAAATCGTCATAGCTTGATGCTATCCACTCTGCAACGGCAGCGTCACCTTCAGAATGAGTCAAGCTGCCCTGCAATAATTTTTCGCGATCGTGCTGCGAGAAATCCTCGAAACTTCGCAGCATGCGCAGCAACGCATCAGCGGCTTTACCAGGATTTTTTTTATCCAGACTTTGTTCAAGCGCAATTAGCTGATCCGTGAAGCTGCGATGAGCCCGCGTGAGTTGTAAACCTGCTTGATTGCCTCCAGAAAATGTAAATTCCATATATTGTCGCTGTCTATTATCTATATTGGGTAGCGGTAGCGGTGACCGTAATGATAGCGGCAACGGTAACCATGGCGACAGCTAGCGGGAAAGATGGAACACCATGGCTTCGACCAGCGCGCGATGGAGCTTGTTTTGCCGCATTTCATCGCGCGCTAATGCGTCAGGAATGCTCCAGTTAGGCAGCATTAATTTTTCGCCTCGCTGCCGAATATGCGCGTAGCGTGGGTCCTGTGGCGCAATATCGTGCCCCATAGCGTCAATGACCGGCAAAGCCATTTTGCCTGCTTCGTCATAGCCAAATCGTTCTTTGAACAGACCAACCAACTCTGCAAACAACACTGCGTCTTGACCGAGAAAAGCCAATTCCAGCAAAAATAGCCAAATCCTCACCTGCCCTGGATTTTCCTGCACGGCGAGATGCAATAATTCAATCGCTAGCCGTGGCTGCTCATCGTCGAGCAATTGACGCGCCCAGCACATAACATCTTCGGTGCTTGAAAGCGATGCGCCCGGCTCAGCAAAACGCACGAAGCGGGTGACAATGTAACGATCACGCAAACGTATGGCGTTTGCATCAACTGGCATTTGCAGCGATTCACGTAATGACCTCGGCGCAGCAGGCGTATGGTCCAGCAGTGATCGCGTTGTCTCGTTGATTGCCATGTCTTGCGGTTTCTCCGAGTTATAGGATTGGGTGTGCAGGAATATATTACTTTGTGCTACACAGTTTCATTGTTTTTATCATTGCGTAGCAGTATAAATCGATAACGCCACAATATTTCACACCATCATGAATGCAGCTCAGGACATTTTATGTAAGACAAGCGCTTATGCGGTGATTGATAGCCTGTAGCCTGTTTTAACTTTAGTTTTAAACCTGTTAGCCCCCGAGGAGAGCATGCAATGCTGCTGATTACCGATACTGATGTCGCCAGAACGCTGACGATGCACGATGCGATTACCGCACTGCGCACGGCTTTTACCCAGTACGGTCAGGGTGCGGGTGCCGTGCTGGCACGTGGACGCGCCACCGCAGAGCATCAAGGCCACATCGTGACGATCAGCGCGATGGGCGCAGCACTGCCGGCGAGCGGCGTAGTGGGCAGCAAAATATACTCAACCGTAGCAGGTCAATTTCATTTTGTGATTGTGCTGTTCTCATCCACCACGGGTGAAGCATTGGCGACGATTGAAGCCAATGAATTAACCCGCTTGCGCACCGCTGCAGCCACCGCCGTGGCGGTGGCGCATTTAGCCCGCAAAGACGCGCGGGTGCTATCGGTGTTTGGGGCTGGACTACAGGCACATGCGCATGTAGAGGCGCTGATGCTGATTCACCCGTTCGATAGCGTGTTGGTATGCTCACGCAGCGGAGCAGCAGAGTTTGCCGATTGGATTAATAAAAAATTCCAGCTGCCTGCGCGTATTGCAGATGCTGCTACGGCCGCTTCGCAAGGTGAAGTCATTATTTGTGCAACACGCTCTGCTGAGGCTTTATTCGACGGCACGCTGATTCAGCCCGGCGCAATGGTGGCCGCGGTCGGCACCAGCAAGCCTGCCGCACGCGAGCTGGATGACTCATTACTGAGTCGCGCGCAATTAGTCGCGGTGGAATGGCTGCCCGCAGCCATAGCTGAAGCAGGCGAATTTGCGCGTTCTGCTGCGGGTGCAATCGATCCTGCCCGCGTGGTTGAATTGGGTAAATTATTGGCTGACAACACAGCTTACGAAAGGAGCCCTGAGGATATTGTGGTTTATAAAAGTGTCGGCATCGGCCTGGAAGATGTGGCACTTGCCAAGCTGGTGTGGGAACGAATGCAATAACCAGCGCGTGATCGGATGGCTCTATAGCCTACTGAGGCGGATGTAAAACAACCAGCAATGCATTGGCTTTTGATTTACCGAGGTTAATAATTGCGTGCGGCGCATCAGCCGCATATCGAATGGTTTCCTGCGCGGCCACATGCTGCGTACCATTCCCGCTTTGCACCCGTAGCGCGCCACTTAGCACCGTCAAATGTTCCCGCGAACCGGGCTCATGCGCATCGCTGCGCAATGCACCGCCCGGCTGCACGGTGAGGGTATACCATTCAAAACGTCCCGCCAAATCAATCGGCCCGAGTATACGCAGCTCGCACTTGCCGTCAGGGCTGCGCAGCGTCGGGGTGTGATGTGCCGATACCAGACTGATGCTAGGCGCGCTGGCCTTGGCTGTGCCCGCGATCAACGCGCCCATTTCAACACCCAGCGCATTGGCCAAACGCCACACGATGGCGATAGTGGGATTGGTCTGGTTACGCTCGATTTGCGACAGCATGGATTTAGACACCCCCGATTGACGTGACAACTCGTCAAGCGACAACGTCCGCTGCTGACGTAATGCAGCCAGTGCTGCGCCCACACCGGGCGGCTCCAGCGAGGACTTGGCGGGGGATGGTTTGGCGGATGCTGGTTTAACGGGCGTTGGTCGAGTGCGTATCGGCGTGGCGCGCGCAGTTGCAGTGAGATTGCGTTGCTGGGCGGCTTGCTCTGTCGTCGGTGATTTTTTTATCAATGCAGCTCGGGTTGGCATGTTGTTGTCGCTATAAAAGAGGCACTAATTTAATTTTAGAAAAGTTTGACACAAAACCCGTGTTGTTTGATATATTGAACACATCGTACAAAATACTGCACGAAATGAATATAACGCACAGCCCGAGTATGGAGGGATGGCGTGTTGGCAGCAAGCTATTTATGCTGCCTGCCGCCGACCATCCGCGCGAGTATTTTCACACTGACTGTTTATAAAACCTCCGTATCTAGCGCCAATGCTGAGCCATCACAAAACCACCACAGAGTCACCATGAACACCACCACCCATTTTTACGATCATATCCAGAGCGAACTCGACAACATTCAGCAGGCCGGGCTGTTCAAGGAAGAGCGCATTCTCACCACCCCGCAGGGCGCGCTGGTGCGCACCCAGGACGGGCGTGAAGTGATTAATCTTTGCGCGAATAACTACTTGGGCTTGTCTGCCCATCCCGCAGTGATTGAAGCGGCCCATCGCGCCCTCGATACCCACGGCTACGGCCTCAGCTCAGTGCGTTTTATAT
>JAYWCO010000439.1:0-2995 GCA_043780475.1 Burkholderiales bacterium
TTTCGCCGGACGCACGCATTTCGCCTTTGACGATTTTGCCCGCCCGATCTTTGCCTTCCCATACAAAAGTAAAAACTTTGACGTCTTTTACGGCTCTAGGTTGGGTCGCTGTCGTAGCCATTGCCACTCCTTAATTGGTGTTACTTACTGGGCGTTGCATATTTGGTGTTGTGCTGTGTGTTGTGTTGCTTAATACATCACTGCGCTTTACTTTGCTATTCATTGGTGACGGATTCAATCTCTTCCAGCGAGGTCACGCCCGTTCTCACTTTCCGCAACCCTGAATGACGCAAATCAGACACGCCTTCGCGATCAGCCTGATCTGCAATATCGATTGACGTGCCGTTTTTCATAATGATGCGCTGCATGGCCTCGGTCACCGGCATCACCTGATAAATACCGCATCGTCCTTTATACCCCGAATTTTTACATATATCGCAGCCAACCGGGCCATAGGGTTGCCAGCTACCATCGAGTTGCTCCTCGGTAAACCCGGATCGCAATAGCGCCTCTTTAGGTATATCAATGGGCCGCTTGCACGAGCAGAGCTTACGCGCCAATCTTTGCGCGGTAATCAAAATCACGCTGGTCGCAATATTGAACGGCGCAATGCCCATATTCATCAGGCGCGTGAGGGTTGCCGGTGCATCATTGGTATGCAGCGTCGAGAGCACCATGTGGCCAGTTTGCGCGGCTTTAATCGCAATTTCGCCGGTTTCCATATCGCGAATCTCGCCCACCATGATGATGTCCGGGTCTTGCCGCAGGAACGACTTCAGCGCCACCGAAAAAGTGAGTCCAGCGCGGTCGTTTACATTAACCTGGTTGATGCCGGGCAAATTGATTTCACATGGATCTTCAGCCGTAGCAATGTTAATGCCCGGCTTATTCAGAATATTAAGGCAGGTATAAAGCGACACCGTTTTGCCTGAACCCGTAGGCCCGGTGACCAGCACCATGCCGTAAGGGCGCGAGATAGCGTGCAACAAGGCTTCGCGCTGCTCCGGCTCATAGCCCAGCGCCTCAATCCCCAGTGTGGCGCTGGAGGGATCGAGAATACGCATGCAAATTTTCTCGCCAAACATGGTGGGCAACGTCGAGACGCGAAAATCAATCGCCCGGGTGGCCGAGAGTTTCAGCTTCATCCGCCCATCCTGCGGCACGCGTTTTTCCGAAATATCAAGGCGTGAAACGACCTTGATACGCGAGGCAATTTTTTCCTTGATCGCCAAGGGCGGTTGCGCCACATCGTACAAAATGCCGTCGATTCGATAACGGATGCGATAAAACTTTTCATACGGCTCGAAGTGAATATCGGAAGCGCCACCGTTGATCGCATCCAATAATACTTTCTGGACATATTTCACGACCGGCGCATCGTCAATCTCTTCAATCACGCCGCTTGATTGGCCCTCATCGACCACACTGACATCATCGCCCAGGTCAATATTATCCAGCGACACATCGTCACCAATCATCTGGTCGAGCGCTTTAGCGCTGGTTTCGCCAAAGCGTTTCAGCAGCAGTGCGAGACGATCTTCTTCAACCACTACCGGTTCCACCACTGAACCAGTGGCGAATTTCAGTTCTGAAAAAATCTGATCATTCGATGGATCCGAGGTCGCCACAAACAAGCGATTTCCGCGCTTTTGCAGCGGGATCACGCGTTTGGAGCCAATCAGTTTTACATCCAGCAAAGTTGTCGGCAACTGGTCTGCATCAATCGCCTGCAAATCCAGCAGCGGCACGCCGAAGGTCTGTGCCGCGAAGAGCGCGACATCTTTTGACGAGATTTTTTTTGACGCAACCAACTGCTCAATAAAGGTGACGCCAGCCCGCTTCGCATCGGCCTGAATAGCGGTTGCATCGCCTTGAATAAGCTTGCCCTGCTGCACCAGTGCGCGGCCCAACGGACTAAAGGTAGCGGCAACTGCAGCAGCCATGCCGAAACTCCAAGGAGGAAAATGCCAACGAAATGCGCAGCAACCACCAAGGGTCACTGCGCTTTAAGAAACTACATCATGCCCTTACAGTAACGCGTTGTAAAGGTTGAGTTATTTTGCGGCCAACAGCTTTTCTATCTCGCCCACAAATTCAGGCGACTCAGGATTTATCCGGCTGCCAAAACTCTGCACCGATTTGCCATCGCGGCCAATCAGATATTTATGAAAATTCCATTGCGGCCGTTGCCCCGATACTTTGAACAAACTCTCAAACAGGGGGTTAGCCTGGCCTGCCACGACTGAGGTTTTTTCAATCATGGGAAATTTTACTTTGTAAGTGCGCTCACAAAAATCGGCGACCTCAGTATTCGTACCTGGCTCTTGTTTGCCAAAGTCGTTAGCCGGAAAGCCGACCACCACGAACCCTTTGTCTTTATATTTGTCATAAATGGCTTGCAAACCTTTGTACTGCTCCGTAAAGCCGCAATAACTGGCCGTATTCACGACCACCACCACGCGCCCGGCATATTGACAAAGGTTTTGGGGTTGGCCCTGTAAAGATTTGAATTTATAGTCCAGCAACGCAGGGCAAACTGCGCCTGCTTGCGCCGCGGCGTTGGGTGCTGGTGTGGTTATGGCAGGTGCGGTCACGGCGTGACCCACGCCAGGCAGCACGGACAGCAAACCCTGCGCAACCAATGGAATCAATGACCGTAAAAATGTGAAATGAATCGAGGTTGAACGCATGATGCACCTTTTTGAATATTAAAATTAAGCGTGATTGAGGCTAAATTACTGATGGTAGACATTGTAATGCGGGACGAGTCATGCAGGTTAAGTCATGAAGCTCAGCACCAGCCATGCAAATTTTACATATGACCAATGAAATAGAGATGCAGCAATGAAGCAAAGTTCAGCATGAAAAAATCATTCGCGGGCAATAAATCGTTTTTACCTGAAAAACCTTGTGTGGCTTGTGGCCGGCCGATGGCGTGGCGCAAAAAATGGGAGAAAAATTGGGATGAGGTGAAATATTGTTCGGATCGATGTCG
>JAYWCO010000440.1:0-5141 GCA_043780475.1 Burkholderiales bacterium
GCAAGGCCCAGATGCAGCACCGCCAGCGGAATATAGAAGCCGTGATGCCATTTGAACCCGAGGGTGCTGACCGCAGGCAAAATAATAGGGGCGTGACCATATGCCATCGAAAACACAAATCCCAACAGCAATGCGTGCAACGCCGCATCGCGCAAGGCTGACCCGTTTTGCAGCGCGCCGCTTATGCCCAGCATCCGCGCCACGGCCAGCCAAAAGTATCCAGACAGTAAGCAGATGGCAATATAGCGAGTGAGACCGCTAGTCTTGATCGTGTGACGCGCAATATCAAAGCGCAGTAACCAGAGTGCTAATGCGAATATCGCAGCCGCATACAATTTAAGGCCCGTCGCTTCAATTACCCGAGTAGAAATGGCGGCCACCAGAAGCGCCGAGACAATGCATGCGAATGCAATACGCGCAGCCGGTGGGGTAGGCCTGAAACGCGATAATTCCAACCGTTCGCCGACGATCATCAGCAGCAGCAGAAACACAGCCCACCACGACACGGCGGGTGCGGCCGCACCGTCGAAGAGCCAGATTAAATTTCCCACTAGCCAGGCCACTGCAGCAACAATCAATACTGCGTGATGCATTACTTTTTGCCGCAACCAAATTGTCGCACAGGCGCACGCCATGATTAACGCGGCGACGCACGGCAACGTTGCGGTAACTACTACGGGTGCGCCGGTGATCATGGCAATTGCGGCCAAGCCAGAAAGTAACGGTGCGGCGTAGGGCCACAACGAACCTGCATCGGATACTGATTTTTCTGATGTTCCTGGCGTACCTGATGTACCTAAAGCCACGGCGGGCTCCAGTGCGATCAGCGTGCCAAAGAAGCCGCCGATCATGAGTGCACCATGCACCCCAACCAGTGCGCTAATCACCCGAGGCACCGGTACACCAAGCCGCGCTAATCCGGACAAAACTCCGCATCCCAACGCATCCCAACGCGGCGAGCGCGGGCAGCACCAGTAATAAGCGCACGCGTGGCGGTACGGGAGGCATGGTAAGGCTTTATAAGATCAGCGCGCGTTCATTGCAGTAAACGATTAGTCGCCTGCGCCACTGCAACAATTGCCACCGGTTTTAGCCTTGATCGCTTCACCGATCCGGCCAATTTGTATTTGCCATCGGTCGGGGCCTTGCTCGACGTAGTCCCAGCTAAATTGTCCTGCCGACTCGGCTTGGAACTGATAAAACAGCGGCTTGGGATCATGGTCGTTGCTAAGCAACATCGCTTCGCCCATCGGTAGCGCTGCAAAAATTCCGAAAATCAGGGGATGACGATTACGCGTTACAAGGTGGCTGACATCGACGGTAACAGCGGGGGATAAAACGGCTAATCGGCTCATATTAGTTTCTCCGAATATTAAAAACACGGGTTAAATTAATCATGTTTCCCAGCCCAGGGTTGAGCGGGCGCATTCACTCATCAGTGCCGGAGACCATGCGGGCTCCCAACCCAGCTTGACCACCACTGCAACCTCAGGTGGCAATGCCGCAGCAAGCTAATACTCAACCTCGGCGATGATGCTCTCGCCCATCGGGCAAGCTGGCGAGGTCATGGTCAAATCAACCGTGACGCTTTGTTCGTCTTGCTCAAGGTTACGGACAAGGCCATAGACCAGGCCGAGATCAACAATATTGACCCCCACTTCCGGGTCAATAATCTTGCGCAACACTGAACACAATGAGTCGCTTTAATTGAACATAATTTAAGATGTATATATAATGTATCTTTAAGCAATTTTCAATATAACCCGATGGCTCACTAAAAGCAATATTTATAATGCATGATATTAATTGAGGTGATCTTGGTTGCAACTAAAAACTTTCTTCGTTCAGGCGTGATCGATTTCGTCAGCATCTGGGCCGGTGTTTTTTATATATGCATCGCTGATTGCTATTTCTTTGATGCAGCGCAAACCGCAGCCACGCGGGTTCAGATCAAAATATTGTCGTAACGCTCAATGCTGATGTGGCATGTCGGGTAGCGTTGCCGGATATCAACAGCTGGGCGCAGGTATTGAATATTTTTAACCGATTGGAAGCTGGACATGACTGACTTGTTACCTGTTGCAGAGAGGATGGTGGCGCTGCCGCCACAGACGATTAGTGAAGAGGTATTGCTCGAAAAATATGCCAAGGGCGATGAGACCTGTGCAGCCGATATATACCGACGCGTTGCGCACGCACTGGCTGAAGCAGAAGCGCCGGAACAACGGGCGCATTGGGCGCAGCAGTTTTTTCAAGCGTTGCACGATGGGTTTATTCCGGCCGGGCGCATTCAGTCGGCGGCCGGAACCTCGCTCTTGGCCACGCTCATCAACTGCTTTGTACAACCCGTCGGCGATTCAATAACGCAGTTCGACGACGGCCATCCCGGTATTTACACCGCACTTGCGGAAGCAGCCGAAACCATGCGGCGCGGTGGCGGAGTAGGGTACGATTTCTCGCGTATCCGACCGCGCGGCGCGGCGGTCGGCAGCACGCAGTCGCTCGCTTCCGGGCCAGTTTCCTATATGCGGGTATTTGATCGATCATGTGAGACTGTAGAATCAGCTGGGGCGCGGCGTGGCGCGCAAATGGGCGTATTGCGTTGTGATCATCCTGATATTGAGGAATTTATCCACGCCAAGGACAGCGGCGGTCTGACCAATTTCAATATTTCCGTCGCGATCACCGATTCGTTCATGCAGGCAGTGATTAACGATGATGAAGTTTCGCTGCTTCACGCAACCAAGCCCGGGCCAGCGCAAATCGCGGCTGGGGCCTACCAGCTCAATACTGAAGGCGGCGGGCTGTGGGTCTATCGCACCATGCCAGCGCGTGCTTTGTGGGAGCAGATCATGCGCGCAACCTACGACCATGCTGAGCCGGGCGTGCTCTTTCTTGACCGCATCAACAGTGATAATAATTTATCGTATTGCGAAACCATTACTAGTACCAATCCCTGCGCTGAGCAGCCGTTGCCGCCTTATGGTTGCTGCTGTTTGGGCTCGATTAATTTAATTCGCTTTGTGCAGCATCCGTTCACTGCGTCGGCGCATTTTGATGAAGCCGGGTTTGCCGCGTTGGTGCATATCGCCATTCGCATGCTCGATAACGTGCTTGATGTCACCGTCTGGCCATTGCCCCAGCAGCAGCGAGAGGCTGCGAACAAGCGTCGGGTGGGCCTGGGTTTCACGGCGCTGGGCGACGCGTTAATCATGCTCAATTTGCGTTACGACACTGCCGAGGCGCGGGCGATGGCGGTGCGCATTGCCGAGATCATGCGCGATCAGGCTTATGCCGCTTCGGTAGAGCTCGCGAAGGAGCGCGGTGCATTTCCGCTGTTTAATGCGGATATGTATTTGAGTGCGCCTACTTTCGCCTCGCGCTTGCCGGATGGCTTGAAGGTTGCCATTCGCAAGCATGGTGTGCGTAATTCGCATCTGCTTTCAATCGCCCCGACGGGCACCATCAGCCTTGCCTTTGCGGATAACGCAAGCAACGGTATTGAGCCTGCGTTCAGCTGGCGTTATCTGCGCAAGAAGCGCATGCCGGATGGCACTACCAAGGAATATGCCGTCGAAGACCACGCGTGGCGGTTGTTCCATCATTTGCGCGATACGAGCATCGATGGCCATAACAGCAGCCGTCAGGAACCACTGCCACCTGCCTTTGTAACCGCATTGGAAATGAGCGCGCAAGCACATGAAGCCATGGTCGCAGCAGTCGCACCCTACATTGATACATCGATCTCGAAAACGGTCAATGTGCCAGCTGATTATCCGTATGCCGAGTTTCAGGATTTGTATCTCGATGCTTGGCACTCTGGTTTGAAGGGTCTGGCTACGTACCGCCCGAACACGGTGCTTGGTTCGGTATTCAGCGCGCACGAAACGGTGCCAAAAACCGCAACCGTGGGTTACAGCCTGCCCGAAAACACGATCACTGAAGGCTTAAACCAGCGGCTCGCTGTCACGCGTTTGACCGCGCCGGTGCTGGCCTCGCTGCGCTGGCCAGGGCGTCCTGATCTGCCAGGCGGTAATCCTGCCTGGACTTATATGATCCATCATCCATTCGGCGAATTCGCATTGTTTGTGGGCGAGCTTGCCAACGAAGCAGGCGGCAAGGTGAGGCCATTTGAGGTCTGGGTGAACGGTGCCGAGCAGCCGCGCGGCCTCGGTGCACTCGCCAAAACCTTGTCAATGGATATGCGCGCCAATGATGCCGCCTGGTTACAGCTCAAGCTTGATGCAATGGCCACGGTCGCTGAAGAGCGCGCCTTCGAAATGCCGATGCCGCCGCATGGGCAACTGCGCTTATTTCCAGGCATCGTCGCGGCCACGGCAGCCGTTATTCGCTGGCGCTGTGAAATGTTGAAGGCGCTGCCGGAAACTAATGCTGCCAACTTGGCTCTATCCACACCCGTCCTCGACGCCATGTTCAGCCGTGAAGAGCCAGAGACGGGCCCCTCAGGCACATTAGCCTGGACTGTTGATATCGATAACCCAGTTGCGGGTGAGCAATTCTCGTTAACCCTCAAAGAAGTGACCTTACCTGATGGGGAAGGCGGCGTTACCACCCGGCCTTGCGCAATGGGGCTGTCGGGTAACTACCCGCGCGCGCTCGATGGCCTCGCGCGTTTGCTGTCGCTTGATATGCGTGTGATCGATCCGGCATGGATCGGGATGAAGCTGCGCAAGCTGCTCAATTACGCTGAACCACTCGGCCAGTTCATGGCCTTCGTGCCGGGTCTTACGCATGGCGAACGGCGGCAGCAATTATGGCCATCGACCGTTGCCTATATGGCGCGATTGATCATCCATCGTTATGCGATGCTTAATATTCTCGACGAGGCGGGCTTGCCAGTGCGTGATATGGGGGTGTTGCAGTCAGCACTCGATAGCCCAGCCAAAACCGGTGCGCAAGTGGTGCTGCCCGGTAAACAATGCCCTGAATGCGGCAACCTGACGATGATTCATCGGGACGGATGTGATTTCTGCACGGCTTGTGGCTATGTGGGGCAATGCGGGTGAGCACTCAACGTGCCGTCTGGAATTTAGGTTTTCGCCCGTTCTATCTGGCGGGTGCGGCCTGGGCTGTAATCGCGATTGCGTTGTGGATCGGGCAATGGACAGGGTTATTTCAAC
>JAYWCO010000441.1:0-1694 GCA_043780475.1 Burkholderiales bacterium
TTCACCAAACGCCCCTCTAAACAAATTTTTTCAAGCGCCACAGCGCTGCCAGCGATTGAGGTTGATCGGAAAGCAGCAGACCCGATCGCGCGGTTTAAACAATTTGTAAGCCAATTCAGCGGGCGCATTTTGATTACCGCCGAAAGCCTCGGTCGTCGCGAAACAATCACCCAATTCCTCTCTGAACATGGCTTGAAAGCCTCACCCCTGCTAGAGTTTGGGGCATGGCACCACAGCACTGACAAGCTCAGCATTATTTCCTCGCCATTGCAGGGCGGCTTTATTCTGGCTGATCAGCATGAGGCCATCGTGACTGAAAACGAGTTGTATGCGTCCGAGGTCAAGCAGTCACGTCGCCGTGGCCAAGCTGGCGACAAGCGCAACAACTCGAACGCGGAAGGGATGCTGCGCGACCTGGCCGAGGTTAATATGGGCGACCCGGTGGTGCATAACGATCACGGTATTGGCCGCTATATGGGCTTGATCAATATGGATTTAGGCGACGGCAATATGGAATTCATGGAGCTGCATTACGACGGCGCGGCGAAATTATTTGTGCCGGTCTCGCAGCTCAGTGTGATCTCGCGCTACACCGGTGCGAATCCGGAGAACGCGCCGCTGCATCGTCTGGGCTCGGGCCAATGGGAAAAGGCCAAACGCAAAGCCGCCGAGCAGGTGCGCGATACGGCGGCTGAATTGCTCAACCTGTATGCACGCCGTGCCGCCCGTAAAGGTTATGCGTTCCCATTGCAGCTCAATGAATTTGATGCGTTCTCGGCCACCTTCCCGTTTGAAGAAACCCCCGACCAAGCCACCGCTATTAAGGCGGTGATGGCGGATATGACCTCGGGCCGACCGATGGATCGGCTGGTATGCGGCGATGTAGGTTTCGGCAAAACGGAAGTCGCGTTGCGCGCCGCTTTTATTGCCGTCACGGCGGGCAAGCAGGTAGCGATATTAGTACCGACCACCTTGTTGGCCGAGCAGCATTTTCAGAATTTTTCGGATCGCTTTGCCGAGTGGCCGGTCAAGCTTGCTGAATTTTCCCGCTTTCGCTCCGCCAAAGAAACCACGCTTGCCATGAAAGGCCTGGCCGACGGCACGGTTGATATCGCCATCGGTACCCATAAGCTGATTCAAAAAGACATGGTGTTCAAAAATCTCGGCCTGGTCATCATTGATGAGGAACATCGCTTTGGAGTGCGTCAAAAGGAGGCGCTGAAAGCGATGCGCGCCGAGGTCGATGTGCTCACCCTTACCGCGACGCCGATCCCGCGCACGCTGGCGATGTCACTGGAAGGCCTGCGTGATTTCTCAATCATTGCCACGGCGCCGCAGCGGCGGCTATCGATTAAAACCTTTGTCAACACGATGTCTGAAGGCATTGTGCGTGAAGCCGTGCTGCGTGAATTAAAGCGCGGTGGTCAGGCTTACTATTTGTACAACGAAGTCGAGACTATCCAAAATCAATTGGAGAAGCTTGAAAAATTATTACCGGAAGCACGCATCTCGGTGGCTCACGGCCAATTGCCGGAGCGTGAACTTGAGCGGGTGATGCGGGATTTTTATCATCAAAAATCAAACCTGCTGCTGTGCTCGACGATTATCGAAACCGGCATTGATGTGCCCACCGCCAACACCATCCTGATTCATCGCGCCGATAAATTTGGGCTAGCTCAATTGCATCAGCTCCG
>JAYWCO010000442.1:0-4178 GCA_043780475.1 Burkholderiales bacterium
TCATGGTGTGCCGTAAACAAACCTGAATATTGAAGCTAAACAACCCGACCCGGCAGGCTCACAAACACAGCGCCCGCTCGGATCGGAATCAGTGCAACAACAACCAATGCTGCAACCGTATTGCTTAGCCCATCGGCTTGATGAGCGGTGTAATCACGGGTGTAATCATTGGAGCTGGTCTTGGTGCAGCAGCCTTTTTCTTAGGGGCTGCTTTTTTTGCGGCCGGTTTTTTGGCAGCAGGTTTTTTAGCGGCAGGCTTTTTAGCTACCTTTTTTTTTGCGGCTGGCTTTTTAGGCGCCGCTTTTTTAGCAGCAGGCTTCTTAGCTACAGCTTTTTTGGCTGCTGGCTTTTTAGCTGCTGGTTTTTTGGCCGCAGGCTTCTTAGCTACAGCCTTTTTGGCTGCTGGCTTTTTAGCTGCTGGCTTTTTGGCTGCTGGCTTTTTAGCTGCAGCTTTTTTGGCTGCTGGCTTTTTAGCGACGGCCTTCTTTGCTACGGGTTTCTTTGCTGCCGGCTTTTTAGCTGCCGGTTTCTTGGCTGTTGCCATGATCAACTCCTTTCGATGGTTGGACCGAATAACTTGATATTGCGTGCGGCACACATCAACAAATTTGCCGTACTACCAAAGAACCAGTTCAGACGAACGATTGAGCGATGACGAATGTGCTGTGCAAAGGTTTTAGAAAATGCAACAGAACAAAACAACCTCACTCCGCTCGCGGTTGCTTCACATTCATTTATTGTAAAAACCAAATGGTTGGGAAATCTCGCGAGCACTTGGTAGAACGGATTCTATTACAGAATTTTTTTTGAACACCAGTTTCATGTGGTGTCAAGGCTGCTTATTTGAACATGCACAAAGCAAAATGGTATCGCCACGATACCAATTGAATTTGTGATATTCACTTTTGCAGAATTTTCTGTTTCTCAAACGCGCTCAATGGTTATCTTCAGGGCTGTCTTCGAAGCTATTTCAGAACCCGTTCTCCCGTGAACAAGTCGTCAATATTTTCACGCGGACGCACTAACGTAATCGTAGCGCCATCAATCATTACCTCGGCAGCGCGCGCGCGCGAGTTGTAATTCGAGGCCATCACAAAGCCATAAGCGCCGGCCGACAAAATCGCGACCAGATCACCTTCGCTCGCCGCCAGCATGCGTGCGTAACCAAGTACATCAGCACTCTCACATACCGGGCCCACCACATCATATTGGCGAGCGGGTGCGGCAGGGTTTGAGGCAGTTGCCATGACGATTTCATGATGCGCCTGATACAGGGATGGTCGAATCAAATCATTCATCGCCGCATCGATAATCAAAAAATTCCTGACCGCTGTCGGCTTCACATATTCGACCTTTGAAAGCAGCACGCCCGCGTTACCTGCCAGCACGCGCCCGGGCTCCAGCAGCAGCTCTACCTGCTGCGCATGCTTGCTCTGTGCCAGTGCTGCTTCCAGCGCAGCTGCGTAACGATCCAGGTTGATGGTGGCCTCGTCCGCATAAGTAATACCTACACCACCGCCTGGGCAGATATGGTGAATCGAAATGCCCTCTGCAATCAGTTGATCAGCCAAGCCCACAATGCGCGTCATCGCCTCAAGCAGCGGCGCATCGTCTACGAGTTGTGAGCCGATATGGCAATCCACGCCCACCACATCAATATGCGATAGTGAAGCGGCCTGGCGATACACGGTTAGCGCGCGATCAAAAGCGATGCCGAATTTATTATTCTTCAGGCCGGTGGAAATATACGGATGGGTTTTTGCATCCACATCCGGATTCACCCGCAGGCTGATTGCTGCCCGCTTATTAAGCGATGCCGCAACCGTATTGATGCGCGTGAGCTCAGCCTCCGACTCGATGTTAAAACCTTTGATGCCGGTTTCCAACGCGAAGCGTATCTCGTCCGCGGTCTTGCCGAGCCCGGAGAAAACGACTTTGCGGGGATCACCACCGGCGGCGAGCACGCGCCGTAATTCACCACCGGAAACAATATCAAAGCCTGCGCCCAGCTGCGCAAAAATACTCAGTACCGCCAGATTGGAGTTGGCCTTGACGGCGTAGCAGATCAGATACGGCTTGCCACTGCGCGCGGAGGCCAGGGCTGAATCAAGCTGCTTGAAAGCGTGCGTCAACGCGGCGCGTGAGTACACATAAGTAGGCGTGCCGTAACGCGCCGCCACCTCGGCCAGGGCAATTTGCTCCATCGTGAGCGCGCCATCATTGTCACGGGCAACGCTAAAAGTTGAGAGCGGTGCGGTCATTTACTGTCCTTCAGGGTGCCCGCGTCCGCAGCGCTGGTTGCAAGCTTGGGTGGCAAGGTGGTGGGCACAGCATTTGGGGTTAGCGGAACGGCAGGCGCTACTTTGGGTTCCATCTTGGGCGGCAGCTTTAGCGCACCCTTCTGGCCGCATGAAGAAAGCAGGCTTGCACCAGTAGAAGTGATTAAAGCGATTAAAATGACAGCAGGGATGTGAAAAGAACGCATCATGAATTCACTTCAAATTAGAGATGGAAAAGTAAGACGAGAGGATGGTATCACGCGTATGCAAGCAGGTATGACGATGGGCGGTGCGGCAGCTTTGCCGTTGACGGAGAGTGATTTTCAGCAACGTGTTGATGCTGTGCTGACGCAGATTGAAAGCGCGATGGATGATGTCGAATGTGATATTGATGCAGAGCTTAACGGCGGCATTCTCACGCTGACTTTCGATAACAATACCAAGGTGATCGTAAATCGACAAACACCCAATCGCGAGATTTGGGTCGCTGCCAAATCGGGTGGCTTTCATTTTAAATTTGATGGCCTCGCCTGGCTCGATACTCGCTCGCATGAGCAGTTGGAATCATTACTCTCGCGTGTGGTGAGCGAGCAAAGCGGCAATGTGATTTCCATCACACTCGCATGATGTGCTGCTTCGTCAAGCCCGAAAAAAATTGCTTGAAAAGAATCGACGCCTGATTTAGTATCGGCTCAACACTAAAGTTTATGAGATAAAAAACGACTTTACGTAGTGTCGAGTCGAAACCATATTTTACACAAGGCCCGCCAAGGCAATTATTGCGCAGCCCTGAATGGAGAGATCGTCTTGGATAAAAGCCCGCTTGTACTGCTTGATTTAGTCAGCCGCCTCGGCAATCTTATGCGCGCCGAAAGTCGTCGCGTCGGCAGTGAGGAGCAGCTACAGCCCGTGCATGTTGAGGCGCTGGTCTATTTGTCCAAAGCAAACCGTTATTCCAACACGCCACAGGCGCTGGCTGAATATGTCGGCATTACCAAAGGCACCGCGTCGCAAAGTTTGCTGCTGCTGGATCGGCGCGGCCTGATTGAGCGCTATCAGGATGATCTGGATCGCCGCGTGGTCCGTTTGCGCCTCTCTGCTACCGGCGAACAGTTCTTATATGAGGCTCAACCGCAACTCGCCTGGCAGCACGCCGCCCGCAATATCAGTCCCAACCGGATTCGTAATGCGGTCTCCGCCCTTCGCGAGACGCTCACCACGTTCCAGGCCGACAATGAGGGCAACGCATTTGGTGATTGTCCAGGCTGCCAGCATTTCGAGCGCTTGTCAGCCCGCGCCTATCGCTGCGGCCTGATGGGCGATCGCCTATCCGGCCCCGATACGCGCAAGATCTGTTGGCTGTATGAGGAAAAGGGCAGCGGGGCGGGTGAGGATGAAGAGTAGCAGCGCGGGTGTAGACCGATCATTAAGCTAAGCCTCGCCTGCCAACCTAAGCCTTGCCCTTGCCACCGCAGCTCTAACCTGTGCTGGTGCGGTGCCGCCGAGATGATTTCTCGCGGCTACCGATCCTTCCGGCAGCAATACGGCAAATACATCGTCGGCGAACATTGCCGAGAACCCCTGCAGCTCTGCCAGCGATAACGCTTCGAGTCCCACGCCGCGCGCCTCAGCTGCGCGTACCGCTTGTGCGACCGCTTCATGAGCGTCACGGAAGGTGACGCCTATTTTGACCAGGTAGTCCGCCATATCCGTGGCGGTGGCGAAGCCTTTCAAAACTGCCGCGCGCATATGGTCTTTTTTGACCACGATATGGGCGGTGAGATCAGCCATGATTGTGAGTGAATCGCGCACCGTATCAACGGTATCAAAAAGCGGCTCTTTGTCTTCCTGATTGTCCTTATTGTAGGCGAGTGGCTGGCCTTTCATGAGCGTTAGCAG
>JAYWCO010000443.1:0-4638 GCA_043780475.1 Burkholderiales bacterium
GCATTCGGCATTCGCGTTAAAGATGCCGCCGCCGCATTCAAGCGCGCGATTTCGCTCGGGGCCAAAGCTTACGACGGCCCGGTGGGGCCGATGGAATTAAACATTCCGGCGATTCAGGGCATCGGCGGCTCATTGTTATATCTGATTGATCGTTACGGGCCACGCACGATTTACGATGTGGATTTTCTGCCGATTGCGGGCGCCGAGCAAAATCCTCAAGGTGTCGGCCTGCAATATGTTGATCACCTCACCCACAATGTATACATTGGCCGGATGGATACATGGGCGGAGTTTTATCGGAAGCTGTTTAATTTCCGCGAGATTCGCTACTTCGATATCAAAGGCAAAAAAACCGGTTTAACCTCCCGCGCCCTGACCAGCCCCTGCGGAAAAATTCGTATTCCGATCAATGAACCGTCGGATCAAAAATCGCAAATTCAGGAATATCTGGATGCCTATAACGGCGAAGGAATACAGCATATTGCGCTGGCCTGCTCGAATATTTATGAGACCGTGGAAGCACTGCGTACGAACGGCGTGAAATTTTTGGACACACCGGATGCCTATTACTCGCTGGTGAATAAACGCGTGGCGAATCACGGTGAAGATTTAGAGCGATTACAAAAAAATAAAATTCTGATCGACGGCGAAGGGCTGGATAAAGAATCGAATGAAGACAAGTTGCTGCAGATTTTTACCGACACGGTCATCGGCCCAATCTTTTTCGAGGTAATTCAACGCAAGGGCAATGAAGGCTTCGGTGAAGGTAATTTTAAAGCGTTGTTTGAGGCGATTGAGGCGGATCAGATCGCGCGGGGTGTTCTGTGAAAAACTCTAGCACTGGTGCGGCGATTGAGACATTTTTGCCTCGCGAATACCGCCAATACTGGTGTTTGGAAAGCCGTAAGTCAGGTTGCGCAGTTACCTGGCAATCTCCGCTGGGGTGATTCCCAAAAATTTAATATGAAAAATTCTGAACTCCAATATCAATCCGGCTTTAGCAATGAATTTGCCACGGAGGCGATCGCAGGCGCGCTGCCGCAGGGACAAAATTCGCCGCAACGCGCGCCGCTTGGCCTTTATGCTGAGCAGGTTTCGGGCAGCGCATTTACCGCGCCGCGTCATGAGAATTTGCGCACTTGGCAGTATCGATTGCTGCCCTCGGTTGGCCATTCGGCTTACCGGAAAATAGCGAATGGCCTGATTCGTACCGCACCTTGTGCCGAGGTGGCAACACCGCCGAATCGCCTGCGTTGGAATCCGTTTCAACTGCCTGCAAAGCCAACCGACTTCATTGATGGCCTAATGACGATCGCAACCAACGGTGACGCACGCTTGCAACGCGGTGTGGCGGTTCATCTGTACGCAGCCAATCAATCCATGACGCGGTGTTTTTATAACGCCGATGGCGAGCTGCTGATCGTGCCGCAGCAGGGCACACTCACCTTGAAAACCGAGGCGGGCATGATCGAGGTTTCGCCTGGTGAAATCGCGGTTGTACCTCGCGGCATCAAGTTTCGCGTGGAGATTATGGGTGCAGTGCGCGGTTATATGTGTGAAAACTATGGCGCACCTTTGCGGCTACCCGAGCTGGGGCCGATCGGCGCGAACGGCCTGGCAAATGCGCGTGATTTTCTGGCCCCGGTTGCCTGGTTTGAAGAGGTTAAAGGTCAAACTGAAATCATCGCAAAATTCGGTGGCCATCTATGGGCTTATGAGATCGAGGGCTCGCCTCTGAATGTGGTGGCCTGGCATGGTAACTACACCCCGTATAAATATGATCTTGCGCGATTCAACACGATCAATACCGTGAGTTTTGATCATCCTGATCCCTCCATTTTTACGGTGCTCACCTCGCCTTCAGAAACAGCCGGCACCGCGAATATGGATTTCATTATTTTCCCACCGCGCTGGATGGTGGCCGAAAACACCTTTCGCCCGCCGTGGTTTCATCGCAATATCATGAGTGAATATATGGGCCTCATTCAGGGTACATATGATGCCAAGGCCGAAGGATTTTTACCGGGCGGCGGCTCGCTGCACAACAGTTTTTCAGCGCACGGGCCGGATCAAGTCAGCTTCGAAAAAGCCACCGCCGCAGAATTGAAACCACATTACCTCGCCAATACCATGGCCTTCATGTTTGAAAGCCGCTATGTGTTTGAGCCGACAAAATTTGCCATGGATGCACCCGAGTTACAAGCTGATTACGATGCGGCGTGGCGCGGCTTCGCCGCCGCTGATGTTGGCCACAACACCGGATAAAAAACAGGACCCACCAAATGAAATTTGCTTCCCTCAAAAATCAGAATCCCGACGGCTCGCTGCTGATCGTCAGCCGCGACCTCAAGCGCGCCTCCAGCGTTACCGACATCGCACCAACCCTGCAACATGCACTCGAACACTGGCCACATCTGGAGCGCGCGTTGCTGGATGCCTATGAAGGTCTGGAGTGCGGCAATGAGCGCCCTGAATTCGATTTTCAGGCACTCCTCCGCGATGGCGAAATTGCCGCGCCGCTGCCACGCACCCATCAGTGGCTGGATGGCTCGGCCTATCTGTCACATGTTGAGCGCGTACGCCGCGCGCGCAATGACATCGTGCCCGACAGTTTTTATCACGACCCCCTCATGTATCAAGGTGGCGGCGACGCCATGCTCGGCCCGCGTGATGATATCCGCGTGCTGAGTGAGGATTGGGGCGTCGATCTGGAAGGCGAAGTCGGCGTGATCACGGGCGATGTCGCGATGGGCGCCACGCCGGCTGAAGCGTCCGAGGCGGTACGCTTGCTGGTGCTGATCAACGATATTTCATATCGCAAATTAATTCCGCCTGAGCTGGCCAAAGGGTTCGGCTTTGTGAACAGCAAAGGTGCCAATGCGCTCTCCCCGGTGGCGGTGACGCCGGATGAATTAGGCAATGAATGGAACAGCGCCAAAGGCGCAGGCAAGCTCGATTACCGGCTGGTGTGCCATGTGCGCGATGCATGGTTTGGCAATCCGAATGCGGCCGATGATATGACGTTCTCCCTGTTCGATCTGGTGGCGCACGGCGCCAAAACGCGTGAGTTAAAGGCCGGCACACTAATTGGTTCAGGCACTGTGTCAAATCATGATGTTGCTACCGGCTATGCGTGCATTATGGAAAAGCGACTGGTTGAACAAGTAGAATTGGGTGCGGCCAAAACAGATTTCCTTAGGTTTGGCGAGACCGTCAGCATCGATATGTTCGATCACAATGGCGATACGATTTTCGGCGCCATTGAGCAAAAAGTAGCTCGCTACAAAGCATAAAAAGCCGCGCACCAAGTAGCAAGCAACAAGCAACAAGCAACAACGCTACGCTGGCAACGCGATCAGCATTGCAATAACCAAGGTGACAGGAAATATGGCAGGCCAGACCGATCACGCCCTACGCGGCAACTACGATAGTATTCGCGCTGATTACACTGTTGATCAAGATTGGGCTGCTTACACTGCGGCCGAGCATGATCTCTGGAAGCGGCTTTATGCGCGCCAGTCCGCGCTATTGCCCGCCTATGCGTGCGATGAATTTCTGGACTCATTGAGCACGCTTAATTTCAGCGCGGGCATACCCAAATTCGCCGACATCAACCCCAGACTACAAACCGCTACTAATTGGCAAATTGTCGCGGTACCCGGCCTGCTGCCTGACGATGTTTTTTTTACGCACCTGGCTAACCGCCGCTTTCCCGTGACGCTGTGGCTGCGCAACCCTGAAGAATTTGATTACATTGTTGAGCCCGATATTTTTCACGATTTTTTTGGCCATGTGCCGCTGCTGTTCAATCACACCTTTGCTGATTATCTGGAGGCCTATGGCAAAGGCGGGGTGAAGGCCAAGGGCCTAAACGCGCTCGATTATCTGGCACGGCTGTACTGGTACACCGTTGAATTCGGCCTGATCGAAACCCCGCAAGGTTTGCGTACTTATGGCGCGGGCATATTGTCGTCTGGTGGGGAATTGCCCTACTGTATTGAAAGCAAAAAATCCAAGCGCATTCGTTTTGATTTGCTGCGCGTGATGCAATCCCAATACAAGATTGATACTTTTCAGGAAACCTATTTCGTCATTAAAAGTTTTAAACAACTCTTCGATGCTACCGCGCCTGATTTCACGCCGTATTACGACGAGCTGCGCACGCGGCGTGAACTGGCGGCGAATGAAGTGATCGCTAGTGATCAGCTTTTATAAGCTACTAATTTACCCATTAAAAAGTTACTCACTCATGCTTTTTTGCGTCAGTTTTATTTAAATTCCTAATCACTTTGTACCCCGCGCCACGCACCCTGTTTCCCCATGTTTGATTTTTCACCTGAAGCCGGTTTGTGGGGATTATTAGCGTCGGCCTTTATCTCGGCCACCATCTTGCCCGGCAGCTCTGAGGTGGTGCTGGTCGCGTTACTCGCCAAATATCCTGACACCTTCTGGATCGCCATTGCCGTCGCCACGGTGGGCAATACCCTGGGCGGTGTGTCCTCGTACTGGCTGGGTCGCCTACTCCCCAACAAGGCCGAGGGCCGCGCCATTGCATGGGTAAAGCGTTACGGCGTATGGTCTTTATTATGGAGCTGGGTGCCGGTAATCGGCGATGCGCTATGTGTCGCGGCCGGCTGG
>JAYWCO010000444.1:0-3289 GCA_043780475.1 Burkholderiales bacterium
ACGACTGCGCGAATAATCCGACAATAAAGCGGCTAACGCCTGATCAAGGCGGTAGCCCGCCAAATTCAGTGGCACCTCAAGTACAACCTTTTTACCTTCGTCCATGGCGTTGAGCACAGTGGAGGAAGTGGGAAAGGATAACTCGCTTGGGCTATAATCTTCTTCTTCTATGTAGACAGGTATCATCCATAAAGTATGACACGAACTATCTCCAATACCCGCGACGTGCGCGGCCGATTTGCTTTTTTTCTAACTGCATGCGCGTTTCTAATGCTGCTCTTTTCGGGCTGTGGCATGTTCGGCAACAAGCTGGATAACCAAAAAAACTGGACGGTTGAACAGTTTTACAAGAACGCCAAGGACGAGCTGGATTCAGGCAACTATAGCGGCGCGGTCAAGCTTTATGAAGCACTGGAAGCACGCTATCCGTTTGGTCGCTATGCACAGCAAGCGCAGCTTGATATTGCTTATGCATACTATAAGGACAATGAAACCGCGCAAACGGTTACTGCGACTGATCGTTTCATGAAGCTGCACCCAAATCATCCTAATCTAGACTATGCGTTATACCTCAAAGCCCTAGCCTATTTCAAACCAGATCTCGGCATTTTTGGCGACCTCATTAATCTTGATCCTGCTGATCGCGATCCAAAAGCGTTGCGTGAATCGTTTGAGATTTTCAAGGATTTGGTGACTCGTTTTCCTGACAGCGGCTATACACCGGATGCACGTAACCGCATGACTTTTCTTGTCAATTCATTAGCCAAGCATGATCTGTCAGTCGCGCGCTACTACTACAATCGCGGCGGCTATCTGGCGGCGGTGAATCGAGCGCAAAACATCCTGCAACGCTATCCACAAGCAACCGTTATTGAAGATGCACTGGTGATATCAATTCAATCATACGAAAAAATGGGTATGCCTGATTTAGCGGCTGATTCTAGGCGAGTGCTGGAAAAAAACTTCCCCCGCAACCGTTTAATCGCTAAAGGCGATGCGGCCAACAAATCCTGGTGGAAACTTTGGTAACACTGGAGTTGGGTTCGGTCTAGTCGCAACCGCTTACCACTAACCACTTGGTCGGTCGCCCAGTTTCTGTTTCATCAAAAAGCGCGCTAAATTTTAGCGCGCTTTTTAATTCGCAACGGCCAATAACGCCAGAAGCTCTTCCTGTGCCGCTTTGCGCACGCCGCGTACCCCATGGGCGGGCTTTTTGCGCACATAACCGCCCTCGCCGTTCATTTCCCATGCCTGACAATTATCTTTCAGATAAGGCATTAACCCTTCAGCGATAACGCGTTTTTTCAAGCGCATATCCGTCACCGGAAAACATAGCTCGATACGACGGAAGAAATTGCGCTCCATCCAGTCTGCACTGGATAACATCACGCGCTCGTCACCGCCGTTACGGAAATAAAAAATCCGCGAATGTTCCAGGAAACGCCCCACCACCGAGCGCACGCGAATGTTTTCGGATAGCCCTTCTACGGCTGGCCTGAGCGCACAAACCCCGCGCACAATCAGGTCCACTTTAACGCCCGCCGTCGATGCGCGATAAAGCGCTTCAATCACCTCAGGTGCAAGTAAGGAATTCATTTTTGCGATGATCACACCGCGTTTGCCAGCCTTCGCCAGCTTGGTTTCATTTTCAATCGCGGCGATCACTTTTTCATGGAGGGTAAAGGGCGCTTGCCACACATGCGCTAATTTAGTGGCTTTGCCTAGACCGGTGAGCTGCACGAAGACTTCATTCACATCCGCACAAATGCCTTCATTAGCGGTAATCAGTCCGAAATCGGTATAAAGGCGCGCTGTTCTGGGATGATAGTTACCTGTACCAAGATGCACATAACGGCGTAATACCCGCTTGCCATCGGTTTGATTATCATCGTCGGCTGCCTCATTTTCACGACGCACGATTAACGCCATCTTGGCGTGTGTCTTATGCCCAACTACGCCATACACTACATGTGCACCCACCTCTTCAAGTTTCGCCGCCCAATTAAGATTGGCTTCCTCATCAAAACGCGCCATCAGCTCAACCACGACCGTGACTTCTTTGCCGCGCTTGGCGGCATCAATCAGCGCTTCCATAATGACGGAATCGGTACCGGTGCGATACACGGTTTGCTTGATGGCAACGACTTGGGGGTCACGTGCCGCAGTTTGAATAAATTCAATCACGGGCGTAAAACTTTGAAACGGATGATGCAGCAACACATCCTGTTTTTTCAGGGTTTCAAAAATATCTTTGCCGCGCGATACCTTTAACAGCGGCTTGGGCAGACCGGCGACGAATGGCGCAAATTTCAGATCCGGCCGTTGCACCTGATCGGGCACATTCATCAGACGCACCAGATTAACCGGGCCATTAACTCGATAAAGGTCAACCTCATCGAGCTCAAATTGCGCGAGTAAAAATTGCGTCATTTCTGGTGAGCAATTATCGGCCACTTCCAGCCTGACTGCATCACCCAAATGGCGCTGCGGCAGTTCGCCCTGTAGCGCCAAACGGAGGTTTTTAACTTCTTCTTCATCAACAAATAAATCTGAATTTCGCGTGACGCGAAATTGATAGCAACCCAATACTTCCATACCGGAAAACAACTCGCCAACATGTGCATGCAGTACCGAGGTCAGGAAAATAAAATCATTCGCGCCGTTCGCCACTGCCGCTGGCAGCTTAATCACCCGCGGCAGGACGCGTGGCGCCTGCACGATGGCTCGCAATGAATCCCGACCAAACGCATCGCGACCACTTAATTCAATCGCGAAGTTAAGTGATTTATTGAACACTCTGGGGAAGGGGTGAGCAGGATCCAAACCAATCGGCGTCAGCACCGGCATCATCTCGCGAAAAAAATACGCCTTCACCCAATCCTGCTGTTCCGGCGTCCATTGGGCGCGACGCAAAAAACGAATTCCCTGTGCAGCCATGGCCGGAAATAGCTCATCATTCAAGAGAGCGTATTGTTGCGCAACAATCATGTGCGCTTCATTACCGACTAAATTGAAGGTCTGTTTGGCAGAATGGCCATCATTGCTGATCGCCACTGAATTTAGTTTGATCTGCTCTTTAAGGCCCGCCACGCGGATCTCAAAAAACTCGTCCATGTTAGACGACACGATCGATAAATATTTAAGCCGCTCCAGTAGCGGCACAGATTTATCCTCTGCCTGGGCAAGCACACGGCGATTGAACGCGAGTAACTGCGTTTCCCGATTCAGGAATCGGCTAACTTTTTTCGATGTTGACATGCGCTTAAGGTTCTTTGATTTATGCTTCACC
>JAYWCO010000445.1:0-4212 GCA_043780475.1 Burkholderiales bacterium
CTCCAGCCTTCCACACAGATATGCCTTGTGACCTGGCTGGTTTGCGGCAGCGCGTTTAATTCGGACAAACTCCACGTACCCGCATTCGCCACCAAACCGCTCACCTTAAGCCGGTAATCATCCGCGATTTTCGGTACCTCATTCTCCCCATAAAAAGCATTGAACGGAAACGGGGTGGTGATCATGGATTCAGGATAAGTCGGTGCCAACTGAAGCGGATCGAACAGCATGGCCTGTGCGCGATCATTAAACCGTGACATCGCCATTAGCATGCCATCAACCGAATTCCCGTCAGTCAACGAACAGCCGCTCAGCATCGACAGTGCTCCCAGGCTCAGCGCCTGCTTGCCGAACAAGCGTCGTCTGGGGGCGTCCAATTCTTTAAACGCATCCTTGATAATCATTTTTTCATCCAGTAACAGAATTCTTTTTTTCATGATCTTCCCCTTATTTTCCACGGATCATGGTGATCAATGTGCGCGGCACTAGGGTCACCATCACCACATGCACCGACACAAACAACACGATGAATGCCATCGCCCAAAAATGTACAATCCGCGCATTGTCATAGCCATTCATCAAGCTCAGCAGCAGCGGAAACTGTACCGACTTCCAGACCACCAGCCCAGACAACACCAGCACCATCAGCGCCAGCGTGACCAACACATAAGCCAGCTTCTGCACCATGTTGTACTTGCTCAAATCATCATGCGCCAAATGGCCAGATAGCGCCGCTTTGACATCACACAGCAAGCCGCCTACGCTAATGGGAAAAAATTTACGGCGGATGCGTCCCGTTAAAAAATTCAACGTCAGATAAGCTAAACCATTTACCGCGAACAGCCACATCGCCGCAAAATGCCATTGAATCGCCCCGCCCAGCCAACCTCCCAACGTGATGGCGCCCGGAAAAGTGAATGGAAAAATGGGTGAGGCGTTGTAAATCCGCCAGCCGCTGGTGACCATGATGATCACCGCCAGCACATTCACCCAATGCGTGATGCGCATCCACAGCGGATGAATGAGTCTGCCTGGCGGGCTGATGTGGCTTGCATCGTTGGCCAAGCCCGGTGAGGAATTCATAAGTATTCCGTCCAAAAAGTATAATTAGAGATTATTAGTGGAGGAAACGGTTCTTTCATTACAACCTGTTACAACTAATTACAAATACTTATACGGTATTACTTTATTCAGCCCCCGTACTGGGCCAAGGTAAGCAAAATATGCAAAGCCCGACGCGATTCTTTGCGCCACCAGGTGTTTTTGCTAAGCCAAACCCCATTATTGGCGGGCGTTTAGAGCCAAAATGGTTGAAAACACCCGTGTACGCTAGGGTTTCGCTGAAAATCACTTTCTGATTTTAAATTCCAGCACGCTGCCTCTACCCCAAAGGCTCAAACAGTGCCTTCAAATCATCTGCATTCAAGGTCTTGGTGGCACCGGTATCACCGGCGAGAATTCCGGCGGCCAAGGCGGCTTTAACGGCTTGTAGCGCGACAATTTTTTCTTCCACTGTGCCGCGAGCGACCAGCTTGTAAACAAACACTGGTTTGGTTTGGCCGATGCGATGGGCGCGGTCGGTGGCTTGATTTTCTACGGCGGGATTCCACCACGGATCATAGTGAATCACGGTATCCGCTGCAGTCAGTGTGAGGCCGGTGCCGCCCGCTTTTAAGCTGATAAGAAATAAATTAACCTCGCCGCTTTGAAATTTTTTGACCGGGGTGGCGCGGTCACGGGTTTCGCCGGTGAGTTTGACGTAGCGAATGTTGCGTTCGGCCAATTCAGTCTCGATTAATGTCAGCATGCTGGTGAATTGCGAGAACACCAGAATCGAGCGGCCTTCATCGAGCAGCTCCTGCAGCATTTCCAACAGCAATTCGAGCTTCGCCGAAGGCGGTGGTTTTTGTTTGTTGGCGGAAACACTTTTGAGCAAGCGCGGGTCGCAGCAAATTTGCCGCAGCTTCAGCAGCGCATCCAGCACGATGATGTGGCTTTTGGCGAGGCCATGCGCGGCAATTTCATCGCGCACCCGTTTATCCATCGCCACCCGCACCGTTTCATACAGATCAGCTTGCGCGCCGCTGATGTCGATCTCGCGGATGATCTCGGTTTTCAGCGGCAGGTCTTTCGCCACGGCGGCCTTGGTACGGCGCAGCAGGAACGGCTTGATGCGGCGCGCCAGAAAAGCACGGCGTGCGCCATCACCCTCGCGCTCAATCGGGGTGCGATAGTGCTGACGAAAACTGCGCTCGTCGCCGAGGAAGCCGGGCAGTAAAAAATTAAACAGTGACCATAATTCACCCAGATGATTTTCAAGCGGGGTGCCGGTTAAACACAGCCGATGATTGGCCGACAGCTCAGAAGCAATCACGGCGGCTTTGGTTTTGGCGTTTTTGATATTTTGTGCTTCATCGAGAATCAGTAAATGCCATTTATGTTTTTTTAGCTCAGCCTCATCGCGACCCAGCAATGCATAAGTGGTCAGCACCAGATCATGCCCGCTGATCTGCTCAAAATTTTTCTTGCGGTCGGTGCCATGCGAGAGCAGCACCTTGAGTGTTGGGGTAAATTTAGCGGCTTCTGACTGCCACACATTCATCATGCTGGTCGGGGCCACCACCAGCGCGGGGAAGCCTAATCGACCGGCTGCCTTTTCAGTCAAAATATGCGCGAGCGTTTGCACGGTTTTGCCGAGGCCCATATCATCTGCCAGCACGCCGCCCAAGTTATAGGCGGTTAAAAATTGCAGCCAAGCGAGGCCGTCCTGTTGATAGGGCCGCATTGACGCGCTAAAGTTTTGCGGGGTTGCCACCGACGCAATGGCGGTAAATCCGGCGAGCTTCTCACCAAGCTCACGCAGCCGTTCGCCGCCGACCCAGCGCAGCTTGAGCGCATGTTCAAGATCGGCCAGGCGCGCTGCATCCAGCGCAGGTAAGCGCAGCTTGCGCGTATTGCTATCACCATCATCACGCATGGCGATTTCATGCAGCACGGTGAGCATG
This sequence comes from Burkholderiales bacterium, assembly GCA_043780475.1. Lineage (GTDB taxonomy): Bacteria > Pseudomonadota > Gammaproteobacteria > Burkholderiales > Usitatibacteraceae > UKL13-2. The sequence continues at coordinate 3,006 of JAYWCO010000445.1, forward strand.
GCACGCACCCGTGCAAACGGTAGCGAGACGCTGCGTCCATCTGTCGATGGTAGCGGCACCAGCACCGCGCTATCGTCATCGCGACGGGCGAGTGCCTCAGCGCTCCAGTCGGCCGGAGCGGCGCGAATCAGTTTGATCAGAATCGGAATCAGGCTTAAGCGCACCCCGTCAACCTCAATCCCGATTTCAATATCAAACCAGGCGTTACCGGCTTCCTCGACGTCGCCATACCAATCGCTCACGGTAGCCAGATTAAAGCGGAATGCCGGCGTCATTTCCACCCGCCAGCCGGACGCGCGCAACGCAGGCACCACGGTTTGCACAAACGCCGTCCAGGCCTGATCAAGATCCGCATTGACGGGCACAAAACTGCCCTGCATACCTTGCGTCATACCTCGTGACAGCGCTCTTTCGGTGGCTTCAAATCCGGCGGCGCGCAATTCTGCTCTGGCGTTTTTTTCAGCTTCGGCATTTCGCAACACGCGTGTAATTTTATTATTTTCAAAACGCGTCACCTCATGCGGCTTTTTGTCGTTCAGCTTTTTATCAACGACGCGTTCACCCAAATACTCAAACACCAGCTTGGCGGTTTCCACAAACGAGGTAGTAGATTTCCACGATTGACGATGCCAGCTTTCAATCTTGTGCGAGTTGAGCAGCAGCACCGGGATCGGCTGATAATCAGCTATAAAATTTTCTTCCACGATGCGCGGGGGCGGCACGATTTTATGCAGATTACGCATCGTCATTTCGCGCGCCACCCGCTCGACGATTTGCGCGGGCAAGATCGGTGCGGTAGCGAGCAATGATGCCACTGCGGACGACACCTCGGTTTGCAGCGGGCCGCACTCGCCGCGGATCGCGTCGATATACCACGGCGGCGCGCTGGGGATGACGATGCGAATCGGCGGCGCTCCGGGATCGACGGATAATGCCGCCAAACTGGCGCCATTGTTGAGGTGGCGCCAACTGACGGTGGCATGTCGGGCGGGCGCTTCAATCAGCGGTTTGCTGTCAATGCTTTGAAAATAGCAGCGCCCGGTGACAAGAATTTTCTTTAAGGTGTCGTCATACGGTTTACCTTTAAAACTGAACTCATAGCCATAGCCGAAGCCCTCTTTGGCCAGTGTTAACGCACGCAAAATTTCCTGATCAATCGCCAATACAAAGCCGGCGGGGTTTCGTATAACGTCCGGATTGTTATATC
>JAYWCO010000446.1:0-10375 GCA_043780475.1 Burkholderiales bacterium
TCGCCATTACGGAAAAAATATTGACCGCTACACCAAACGGGAGGGATTACCCTCCCGTTTTATTGTGCGAATCAGCATTGTGAACCTTTGCAAAGCGTGCGCTTTATTTGCTGATAGCGCGCTGATAACGTGAGGTAGTTCGCAGAAAAAAAGATCGGCATCTATTAAATTGATTAAATGCTAATGACATGTTGGATTGAACGCTCGTTGTTAACAAAAATCTCTTCTGGCAAGCAGAGGGCCAAACTCGTTCGATGCATGTTGAGTAGCCAAAGTGCGCCACGTAGCGCTAGCGGCTTAAGCAGCTTGAGCGCCATCAGTATGTTTCTGGCAGCGGTGCTTTTTTCCGCGCTTTCCTTAGCCGCCGGTACGCCGCCCGGCACCATTATTTCCAACGCTGCAACCAGCGCTCAATTGGTCGGTGCGGCGCCGCAGACGGCGAGCACCAACAGTGTAACGGTCATTGTCGCTGCTCCCGCCGCGGCAGGATTGCCCATATTAACAAAGGCCTTTGATCAAGCCACCATCGCGCCCGACCAGCTCGCGACGCTTACATTTCTGGTATCCAATGTCCTCGGTAATCCCGCGCAAGTCGGTATTGGCTTTGTAGATACGCTGCCGACCGGGCTGACGTTAAGCGCCGGATCAAACATTACCATTGTGGGTTGCACAGGTAGTGGAATATTAACGCAGCCCAATATCATTTCTGTCTCAGCCTTGACCATGGCTGTCGGCGTGGCTAGCTGTCGAGTGGTGGTGACGGGTGTGATGGCGGTGGCCAACAGCATCAATCCCAGTTGCGCTACCTTGCCACCCGCTTTTACGAATAGCGCCGCGTCTATTTCAGGGCTTGTTAACCTTACCAACGGGGTAACGCCACAATGTCTGAGCGTGCGCGCCGCCAGCCCGTCGGTTACCAAGGCATTTGGCCGCGCAGCGATAGCCGATGGTGATTCGACAACGCTTATTTTTACTATTACAAACTCTACCGGCGCGCCCGGTCAGTCAGGTGTTTCGTTCTATGACATATTGCCGCCTGGCTTAGCGCTAAAAAATGCTTTCGGTGTCATCACGGGTACCGGTTGTTGGACGCCAAGCATTGGGCTTTCAGCACCTGGAACCATTGGCGTTACTGATTTGCTGATGGCACCCGGTACACTTTCTTGCACGGTGACAATCAAGGGAATATCAAATCGTAATGGAGCCTTAAATCCCGGCCAATGCGGGGCTGCCAACGCGCCAGATTTTACCAACGATGCAAACTCTGTATCGAGCCTGGTCAATGTGACGAACAAAGTTACGCCGCAATGTCTGCTGGTATTGCCAGCGCCGAAACTAACCAAACAATTTGGCGCGAACCGAATTGCCGACGGTGACAGTACAACATTAACTTTTACGATTACAAACGATGTGGGTGCACCTGCCGTGTCGGGCATGGCGTTTACCGATAACCTGCCCGCAGGTTTGAAATTGTCAGCCAACGCAACCTTCCTGATCCAAGGCGCAGGCTGTTCGGGGCAGGTAGTGCTAACCGCACCTTCGCAAATTACTGTTAATAATCTTGCCATCGCCGACGGTGGTGGCGCTTGCACCATTGGCATTAATGGCATAACCAATCAACTAGGTTCGCTTAACCCTGCACAATGCGGCGCGTTAAACGCGGGTGGCTTCACCAACGATGCTTCATCTATCAGTGGGTTGGCCAAGATTGCAAATGCCGTTAAACCACAATGTCTGTTAGTGGGCGCTGCTCCCCCCACATTAACCAAGCAATTTTCCGATACACGCATCGTTGATGGCGACGCCACTACGCTGATATTTACGTTGACGAATTCGCCCAGCGCACCAGCCGTTAGCGGGCTCGCATTTACCGATACACTACCTGCCGGGTTGCGCTTAGCCAATGCTCCAACTTTTGCTTTCCAAGAACCAGGTTGCACGGCGCAGGTTTCACTTAATGCACCATCACAAATTGTTGTTAGCAATTTAGCAATCGCAGCAGGCACTTCTATTTGTACTTTGGCGGTAACTGGGATTACGAACGCAGCGGGTGCGCTTAATCCATCATGTTCTGGCGCACCTGGCCAGTTTACAAACGCGGCCTTATCTATTTCTAATACGGCGGGAATTGTTAATGCGGTGCGTAATGCATGCCTGGTAGTTAATCCACCTGATGTGATCCGTGGATTTGTTGATAACAGTTTTCGTCTTCCGACCCTGCTGGCATTAGTGGGCAAGGATATTTTCTTCAGCGCAAACGCGCCATCCTGTAACCAGAATCCGGATATTGTTGAGCGTCGCATCATCGTCATTACCGGGCCAAATGGTGAGCGTGAGGAAATTATTTCGATTGAAACAGGCCCCAACACCGGCATCTTTACGACCACTGGTTTGTCAATCCGGCCGCCGCCGGTAGTGGCGGGTGACAATGTGCTGGAAGGCAGGAGCGGCGATGTTTACAGCGTTGAAATTTTAGGTTGCGGGCGCAAAATTGCAACCTCGCTAACGGTGGTTGACCCTAACGGTATCGTATTTGACAGCCGCACTAATCAACCCGTGCAAGGTGCGATAGTTACTCTCGTCAATTCATCGGGCGGTATCTGCACCACCACACTTGCGACCGTTTCCTCACTCGATGGTAACCAGATTATTCCCGCGCCGAATCCCATCACGACGGGTGCTAATGGACGGTTTGACTTTCCGCTCGTTTCCCCTGGCAACTATTGTTTGCGTGTAGTAACGCCTAACGGCTACACCTGGACTTCAGTGGTACCGGCCAATCAACTGCCGTCAGGTCGAACTATTCTGACCACTGCGCCTAACGCCATCATGGGCGGATCTTATGGCGGTACCTTCCGCGTCGGCCCGGAAACCGGGCCAGTGATTGTCGATATCCCTGTTGATGCGGGCTCGATTAGTGGCCTTTTTATTCAGAAAACCGTGCTACGTTCCTTTGCAGAGATTGGTGAATTCGCCGATTACAGCGTGACCATTAGCAACAACGCGGGCGTCGCATTAGATCGCACTGATGTATTGGCGACAGATACATTGCCAGCGGGCTTTACGTATGTAGCAGGTTCTGCCCGGATTGACGGCAAGTCCATGGCGGATCCACTTGGGCGTAGTGGTCCGCGCTTAATATTTAATGTCGGTCACATGGCCATTGCCCAACAGATCAAACTCACCTATCGCGTACGGGTAGGGCCAGGTGCATTGCAGGGTGATGGTATTAACCGTGTCGTTGCCACTTATCGCACAGGTACTAACGTTAATCTTTTTAGTGAATCCAACGTCGCCACCGCAAAGGTGAATGTGGTGGGTGGCGTGTTTACCGATAGCGCTTACATCATTGGCAAGGTGTTTACGGACTGTAATAAAGATCGAATTCAGAACGATAACGAAATGGGCGTGCCCGGCGTGCGCATCTATCTGGAAGATGGCACCAATATTATTACGGATGCCGAGGGCAAGTTCAGCTTTTACGGCGTGAGTCCACGCACCCATGTGCTAAAAATCGACCGCACCAGTTTGCCCGCAGGATTGACGGCGGCTGATCTGATTGATTTGTCCAATCGTAATCTGGGCAAAGGCGACAGCCGGTTTGTTGACCTTAAAAAAGGTGAATTACAAAAAGCTGATTTTGCCATTCAAACCTGTACCGATAATGTCATGGCAGAGGTTAGCCTGCGTCGTAAATCCGCCTCAAGTTTGAAGACCGAGGTAGATGGTCGTCTTCAACAAAAGCTGGAGACAGACAGCAGCATCCGTGCGAACACCGACGTAAAGGCGTTGCCCGCAATCGGCATCGTGGGCAACAATGCACCGGTGGCGGTTCAAACAGGCGCGGCCTCATTCCTGGCGTCGGCAGCAAGCGGTCTTGCCAATTCATCTGCACCGTCATCCGCCGTCATCAGCGGGCCGCTACCGAGCTTTCAAACATTGGCACCGCTGCCTGCAATAGACACAAAACCCGCAGACACAAAACCTAATGGTGGCACGGCGGATAAATTAGCACGCGCGCCAGAAATTCCGCTCGAAAATATCTTGTCTGAAGAAGATAACTCGCTGGGTTTCATTGGCCTGAAAGAGGGCGATGTGCTGCCCTTTGCGCAAACCAATATTCGGGTTAAAGGCAGCATCGGGACAGCCTTCAAGCTGGTGGTGAATGGCAAGGATATAAAAGAAGATCGGGTCGGCAAGAAGGCTGTCCTTGAAGATAAGAAATTACTGGCCTGGGAATATATCGGCGTCGATCTGGTAGCGGGAACCAATAGGGTGAGCGTCACCCAGTTTGATCAATTCGGCAACGCCCGAGGCGAGAAAACTATTCAGCTCATCGCGCCGGGCGCGCTCGGCAAGGTAGTGATTGAATTCCCTGATGCGCCCAGAGGCGGTGCGATTGCAGATGGCAAAACCCCGGCAAAAGTAACGGTACGTTTGACTGACGCCAATGGCGTGCCGGTTACATCCCGCACTGCAATCACGCTGTCTTCTAATTTGGGGCGTTGGAATGTTGAAGACTTGAATCCGGTTGAGCCCGGTATTCAGACCTTTATTGTTGACGGCAAGCGTGAGTTCATGTTGCTGCCGCCGAACGAGCCTGGCCAAGCAACCATTCTGGTTTCAGGCGGCAGCATCAAAGGCGAAGCGAGGCTTGATTTCCTTCCTGATCTACGCGATTTATTGGCAGTGGGTTTGATTGAAGGTGTATTAAATTTACGCAAGCTCGACACCCGCGCGCTGGTGCCCGCACGCGCGCAGGATGGTTTTGAGCAGGAAATTACGCATCTGGCCCGCAGCGGAAATGATGGAAAGTACGATGCGGGCGCTCGCGCAGCCATGTTTATTAAAGGCAAAATAAAGGGCGAGTATTTGTTAACGCTGGCCTATGATTCTGATAAAAATACCCGCGAGCGTTTGTTCCGCGATATTCAACCCGATGAGTTCTATCCGATTTATGGCGACTCCAGCGTACGTGGATTTGATGCCCAATCCACCGGCCGTTTCTATGTGCGCGTGGATAATAAAAAATCGTATTTGCTGTATGGTGATTACAACACCGCCACAAGTTCTGAGGCCCGCAAACTGGCCGCCTACAGCCGTTCGCTCACCGGTGTAAAGCAGCATTTTGAAAGCGCCCATGTATCGGCCAATGTTTTCGCGAGTCGTGATTCGACGAAGCAAATTATTGACGAGTTTCGTGCCAATGGAACATCGGGCCCATTCACGCTGGCTAACGCACGCGGCTTGGTCAATAGCGAAAAAATTGAGTTCCTTACGCGTGATCGTAATCAGACGGCGATCATCCTGAAAATCTCGCCCCAAACAAGATTTGTTGATTATGAGTTGGAGCCGCTAACAGGACGCATTCTGTTCAAATCACCGATTGCGTCACTGGATGAAAACTTGAACCCCATTTCGGTTCGTATTACCTACGAGATTGATCAGGGTGGTGCTGAGTTCTGGGTGGCGGGTGCTGATGCCCAGATTAAGGTGTCAGAGCGTTTTGAGATTGGCGGGATATTTGTTGATGATCGCAACCCGCTCGATAAATTTCGCATGGCCGGGGTAAACGCGATTGCCAAGCTGGCCGATAAAACTTTCCTGATCGCAGAAGTGGCACAAACCAATCGCGAAAAAATAGTCACCGGCTTGTCTGAAGGTGACAAACAGGGCCGTGCAGCGCGCGTTGAATTCAGGCATCAGGATACAAACATTGATGCCAATCTCTATGCGGGCAAGGCAGAGGCAGGCTTTGATAACCAAAGCTCCAGCCTGTCAAGCGGACGGCTCGAAATCGGCGGCAAACTCGCCTATAAAATGGATGATAAAACCCGCCTCAAAGGCGAGTTCTTGCGCACCGAAGATGTGGTCTCTGGCGGCAAACGTGATGGCCTGCTGGTCTCGGCTGAACATGCATTTGAAAACGGCTTGCGCGTTGAGCTGGGCATCCGCCATGCGCGTGAATCACAGGCGGGCGCGGGGATGGGATCTGGTGTGGGAGCGGGTGTGGGAACATCTGGCTCAAGCTCAACACCAACCACCGTGCCCGGCGCTATCCCCACTGAAGTCACTGCTATTCGTGGCCGGATAACGGGCGATATACCGGGCGTGAAGGATGCCAATGCATATGCAGAGCTCGAAATTGATCCCAAAGATACCGCACGAAAAATTGCGGCAGTGGGTGGTGAATACAAGCTGGCCAACAATGGCCGCTTGTATGCGCGGCATGAATTTATTTCATCGTTGACCGGGCCTTATGGTTTGAACACCACGCAACGCCAGAACAGCACCGTGTTTGGTGTCAACACCGACTATATGAAAGACGGTAATTTGTTCAGTGAGTACCGGGTACGTGACGCCATTTCGGGCGGCGATGCTGAGGCCGCATTGGGGTTGCGCAATCTCTGGACATTGGCTGAGGGCGTTAAGCTCAGCACCGGATTTGAGCGCGTCCATGCGCTATCGGGTAATAAGCAAAGCGAAGCGACCGCGGCAACCTTTGGGCTGGAGTACACCGCGAACCCATTGTGGAAAGGTTCAACCCGGTTTGAGCTTCGCGATGGAACTTCCAGTGATTCGATTTTATCCACCGTGGCGATTGCCTCAAAACTAAATCGTGATTGGACTTTCCTCGGCCGCAATACCTTCTCGCTCATCAAAAACAAAGGTGAGCAGAGCGGTGAAAATCAACAAGACCGGATGCAGGCGGGCTTGGCATACCGCGATACCGATACCGATGTGTGGAACGCGCTGGGCCGGATCGAGCACCGCGCCGAAAAAGATACCACGCAACCCGGCATAGAATTGAAGCGCACCGTTGAGCTTTTTTCAATTCATGCAAACTGGCAACCGCGGCGTCCGTTTACGTTTTCAGGCCGTTACGCAGCCAAATGGACGAACGATCAATCCAATGGGCTACGCACCCGGAACAGCGCGCAATTGCTGGCGGGCCGGGCCATTTGGGAAATCGCGCCACGTTGGGATGTGTCAGCAAATGTAGCTACTCTCTTGGGCAAAGGCGCACAGTCGAAACAATACGGTCTCGGTCTTGAGCTGGGCTTCATGGTGATGGAAAACCTGTGGGTCTCCGGCGGGTACAATTTTTTTGGGTTCCGTGATGCGGATTTGACAGCGGGTGATTACACCAACAAAGGGGTGTATATCCGGCTGCGCTATAAGTTTGATGAAGATTTATTTCCGGCATCGGCCAAAAATGCCAACAACATAGCGCCGGTTGCTGCTGACACGTCTAAAATCGATTTGGCGCCCAATGGAACAGCATCTGAACCCGTGTCGTTTCAGGGCATTACAAATAGCGCCAAGGTATCCGCATCCCCAGCCTCTCTGGCGATCCCATCCGCCGGAAACCCGCGTGGAGACCAATGAAAACAACCATCACTCCAGAGGCGCCTGTGCTCGACAATAAATTCGGTAAGCCCAACGGGCAATGGCTTGGCCGGTTATTGCTGCCCGTTATGGCTAGCGTCTTTTGGGCCGTGTCCGGATTCATGTCCATAGCCGGTGCCGAGACAATGTACGGCATTGACGCGACTGGCATTTATACCGTTGATTCAGTAACCGGTCAGACCGTTACGCAGCCTGCGACTAAGGTCGTCACCTTTGCTGCACCGCTGCCGTCCGCAGCAACATTAGCGGTCAGGCCAAGTGACGGTGTATTGTTTTACCTTGATTCGCAGGCGGCCAACCCGCAGCTCTGGCGGTGGGATCCCAGCACCCCGGCTACCCCGCCGGTGCTGATCGGTAGCACGGGCGCGGCGGTGGTGGCGGTCATTCGTTTGGGGTTTGATGCGGCCGGTACTTTGTACGCGATGAACCCGACCCCCACACTCGGGGTCGCCCCCCCGGCCTCGATTTATACGCTAGATCCTACTTCGGGTGCGGTGCTCACCCAAACGCCAGCTGGTGGCCCTGACGGTATCAATGTTCCAGGTGGCGGTGATCTATGTCTACAACCTAATACCGGCCAGCTTTATATGGTCACCAGCAGTGGTGGAGGTAATACGCCGAGCTTGTTTACCGTGTCCCCAGCGGACGCGATAACGCGCCTCGGTCCCATCACGCTTTCAACCGGCGGCACACCCGCTAACCTGCCTGGTTGTGCATTTGATAGCGCTGGCCGCCTATTTGTTAGCGAGCAGGCTGGCGGAACCAATCTTTATACTGTCAATATTGGCACTCTGGTGGCAACCAAGCTCGGTACCACCATCACCTCGGTATGGGGGGATTTGGCAACCGCGCCCGGGCAAAGAGCTGATCTTCGCTTGACCAAAACTGCCAGCAACTTAACGCCCGGCAATCAAGTCACTTTCACCGTCATCGTCAGTAATAGCGGCCCTAACCGAGCCACCGATGTGCGTGTGAAAGATCAGTTACCGGCTGGCCTCACTTTTGTTTCGGCAGTGGCAAGCCAGGGCGTATATAACGTCGGTGTTGTTGCACCAAACGGTATTGGCGGGGTATGGATGGTTGGTGCGCTTAATAACGGATCCAACGCCACCCTGACCATTACGGCCAATGTGACTGCCGCTACGCCGATTACCAACACCGCAGAAGTTTATTACGCGGATCAGGCCGATCCCAACTCGACACCAAACAATAATGTTGCAGGCGAAAATGATCAAGCAAGCGTGACAATCACGCCGAGCCCGGATTTGCAAATCGTTAAATCAGCCATCAGCACCTTCGCCGTTGGCACTAACGCGACGTATTCAATCGCCGTCAATAATCTTCTCGGCAGTAATGCCACCGTTGGCATCTACACCGTTATCGACAATATGCCACCCGGACTAACCATTGTCGGCACACCGGCCGGTACCGGTTGGAATTGTGCGGCATCGTCATCAACCCAGGTTAATTGCACCAACGCTACCGCCATAGCAGCGGCGGCAAGCAATGCGAACGCCATCACTGTGACGGTTTTACCGGCTGCTGGCGCGGCTCCCAGCGTGACCAACACCGCGACCGTGTCGGGCGGTGGTGAGCCCGTGTCCAATAGCGGCAATAACTCAAGCACGATCGTAACGACAGTTTGTGCAGTCAACTGTCCTGATCTAAAAGTAAATAAAACCAGCTCGGCCAGCTTCGCACCGGGCACCCTGGGGACGTATACGCTGAGCGTGAGCAATATCGGCGGGCTTACGACCGCAGCCAGTACCTATACGCTCACCGACACTCTGCCAACCGGCATTACCCTTGCGGCGGTGCCTACCACCGGTGCTGGCTGGACTTGTGCCCCGAACCAGGGCGGCGCGGGCAATAACACGATTGGTTCAAGCAATATTAATTGTACGAGTACGACCTCGATCTTGGCTGCGAGCACCTCAACGACAGTTACATTGTCAGTAAACGTTGCCCAATCCGCCGTGCCGAATGCGACCAATACTGCCACTGTTGCAGGTGGTGGTGAACCGGCAAGTGCGACCGGTAATAATTCGACAACATTGGTCACACCCGTTTTAGATTTTGACTTGCAGATCACTAAAACCGGGCCAGCACAGTTTGTTATTGGCACAAACGGCACTTATACCATTGCAGTGAGAAATACGGGCACGGCAAATTTTGTGGCCCCCAATGTTTATACCGTTACCGATACGCTGCCGGCCGGGCTTACGCTGGCAGCAGTCCCAGTCGGAACCGGCTGGACCTGTGCCGCCAACCAAGGCGGTGTTGGTAACAATACGATTGGCAACGCCAACCTCAATTGCACTAGTGCCACCGCCATGGCTGCGGGCACGGCCAACCCGAACGCAATAACCGTTTCAGTGGTGGTTGCCGCTGCGGCTTTCCCAAGCGTATCCAACACCGCAACCGTGGCTAGCACCACGGTGACAGAAGCACCCGCCAACACCGGCAACAACACCTCAACCGTGGTCACGCCCGTGCGGGCAACCGATCTGGTGATGAGTAAAACCCATATTGGTAATTTCACGGTGGGGACGACCGGCACCTACACGTTGACGGTGACCAATATTGGCGCGCAGACCAGCGCCGGTACGATCACGGTGACCGACACCCTGCCTGCTGGTTTAACGCTGAATGCAGCGCCGAGCGGAACCGGCTGGACTTGCGCCGCAAACCAAGGCGGGGTTGGTAATAACCTTGCCGGAAATACCGGCGTCAATTGTACGAGCGTGACAACTTTAGCGCTTAATATCGCGGCGCCTGCGCTGGCGGTGCCGGTAAATGTGCTCCCAAGCGCAGTTCCTAGCGTGACTAACATCGCGGCTGTCGCGGGTGGCGGTGAGCCTGCGGGCAATGCTGGCAATAACACCGATACCGACATTACCGCAGTTTATTTTTCACCCGTGATTGCGAAAGCATTTTTACCCACCACGATTGTGGCGGGTGGGAC
>JAYWCO010000447.1:0-4302 GCA_043780475.1 Burkholderiales bacterium
CTGCGCGGTGCCAGTCTGGAAAAACTCTTTTAGAACAAGGTGTTACGGCAGAAGTGGTGCCGCCTTATTTCTCGGTGAAAGAGGCGGTATTTCCGTTCATCAAATTCCCCGGCGTGGATACCATTCTCGGCCCGGAAATGAAATCGACTGGCGAAGTCATGGGCGTGGGGGAGACATTTGCCGAAGCGTTTGTGAAATCGCAGCTTGGTGCTGGCGTGAAATTGCCCACTGGCGGTAAGGCATTTTTGAGTCTGCGTAATGCCGATAAAGTGAAGGCAGAAGAAGTGGCGCGTACGCTGATTGAGCTGGGCTTTAGTGTGGTGGCGACCAAAGGCACGGCGGCACATTTGACCAAGGCGGGCATGGTAGTTGCGCCCGTTAATAAAGTTGCCGAAGGCCGCCCACATATTGTCGATATGATCAAGAACCGCGAAATCACGCTCATCATCAATACGGTGGATGAAGACAAGCGCTCGATTCGTGATTCATGGGCGATCCGTAATGCGGCGCTGCAAGGCCGCATCACTTACTACACCACCATCGCCGGTGCGAAAGCGGCTTGTGTGGGTATGCAGCACATCAGTGAATTGAAGGTTTATGATTTACAAAGCCTGCATAAACAGATTAAGCAGATCAAGCAGATCGCGGCAGCCAAACAATAATAGTTTTTTTGAACTCGGCAATATCATTCCCATGTCACAAAACGATTTTACAAAAGGGTGCGCTGTCCGTACCTTGCCCTATTTTTTTCAGGAAAATAATATGAGCAGTCTCGCAAAAGTTCCTCTTACCGTCATCGGTGCCAATGCCTTGAAGGCTGAATTGCATCGCTTGAAATCGGTTGATCGCCCTGCCGTTATTAACGCTATTTCGGAAGCGCGCGCGCAAGGTGATTTATCCGAAAATGCCGAATATGACGCCGCCAAAGAAAAGCAGGGCTTTATTGAAGGCCGTATTCAGGAGCTGGAAAGCAAGCTCTCTAGTGCGCAGATTATTGATCCGCATTTGCTCGATGATGATGGCCGCGTCGTGTTTGCGGCAACCGTTGATCTGGAAGAGGTTGAGACGGGCGAGAAGGTCACGTATCAAATTGTCGGTGAGGATGAGGCTGACATCAAACAGGGCAAAATTTCATTTTCCTCGCCCATTTCGCGCGCCATGATCGGCAAATATGCGGGTGATGTGGTTGAGGTGCGCGCGCCCGGCGGCGTCAAGGAATACGAGATTGTGGATGTAAAGTATTTGTAGTCCGCTGGTGGTGTTTATATTTACAGGCTGGAAATTGCCTTGAATTCTGCAGCGCGTCGGCGTGAAAGCTCGACCCGTAAATCATTTTTCATCGCGATGATGAGCCCGCCTGAGTCCGATGGTGAAACCGTATTGATAAAATTCAGATTAATAATTTGCCGCCGATTGGCGCGAAAAAATTGGTCGGCATCGAGGCGCGCCTCCAGCTGGTTTAATGATCGCAGCATCAGGGGGCGATGCGCCTTAAAATAGACTCGGGCGTAGTTGCCTTCTGATTCAAACAGCATGATGTCGGCCAGTGCGACGAACCAGCAGCGCTCACCATCTTTGATAAAAATTTTATGATCGGCCCGCTTTTGATGAATGATAGCGGGCGCCAATAGTGCTGCTGGTTGATGGCGCTGCGCCGCGCGGTCCAGCGCTGTAGCCAGGCGTTTGGGCTCAATCGGTTTTTGCAAATAGTCGAGCGCATTGACTTCAAAAGCCCTTAACGCATAAGCATCAAAGGCGGTGGTGAAGATGACGTCGGGTGCAAAATCCAGCCGCGATAGAAGATCAAATCCGCTGCCGCCCGGCATTTGCACATCCAGGAAAATCAGGTCTGGTTGCAATGCCTCGATCAGTTGTTGTGCTTCGTCGATACCGGCCGCTTCGCCGATGAGTTCGATGTCGATATTTGCTGACAGCAGGCGTCGAAGCTCAGCGCGCGCCAACCGCTCATCATCAATAATGATGGCGCGAATCATGCTGGCTCAGTCCGTTTGCCGATGGTTGCATCAGGCAGCATTATGACCGCGAGCACCCAACGCTTGCCTTCGATCAGCTCTTCACGAAGATCAACTGTGGCATCAATACCCATCATCAGTGCCAGACGTTTACGGGTATTTTCCAGTCCCAGCCGAGTGGAATCGGCGAAGGACTCAACAAACGGTGCTGCAGAATGCATATCAGACAGTGCGAAGAAGCCGGTATTGGCGACCTCGATACGAATCATCCCGGCGTGACGCGAAATGACAATGCGTAAATCGCTGCCCGTGACGCTTCGCTCCACCCCATATTTGACCGCGTTCTCCACCAGGGCCTGTAGGATCATGGGCGGAATCAATATCTCTTCAAGCCCGGCTTCAATTTGCAGGGTGACGCGCAAGCGTTCCTCGAAGCGGATTTTCTCAATGGCTAAATATGCATTCACGGCGTCAATTTCTTGTGTCAATTTGACCATTTTGGTGCTGCCGGATTGCAGGGCATAGCGCATCACGCCCGCGAGTTGATTAATCATTTGTGCAGCCGCATTGGGGTTTTCATAAATCAGGGCGCGCACGCTGTTGAGGCTGTTAAAAAAGAAGTGTGGATTGACCTGCGCCTGCAGGGCACGAAGCTCGGCATCCTTGGCGTAAATCTCCAGACGCAGCGCTTCGGCCTGAAATTGTCGCGCGCGACGAATGGAGGCGACATAAAAATAAATAGTCGTCCAAATTATAAACAGGGTGACCCATGCCACCAGCGTGCCGGGTAGCCAGGACCAGTTTGAAAAAGAGCCCGGCAATCGAATCACGGCAAAGCCCAGCGTGACCAGCCCTGTTTGCAAGATGCCAAGCAACAACATCACTGCGGCGATGCGCCCCCATGGTGGCTGACGTGGGCTCGTCAGCCAGCCACGTTGTTTCAAAACGCCCCGCCAAGCATGCGATAAACCGGCACCGCATAATGCAGCCCACACATAGATCGCCGCGAGCCCAGCGACGTGGTCAGGTGAAAGTGAAGAGAATGAAAAGGTAAATAGCACCGCAATACTGCTCCAGCCCGCGAGCTGACAAATCCAGTATTCCTTACTGCCAGCGGTCAAATTTTTGATGTTCATGGCGGGCTAGATAATCGTATATGCGTCGGCTGCAGCAGCAACAACAGCGGCAGGTGGGTAGGAGGCGATACGCTTGCAGGATGATTATTTGAAAAAGTTTTCCATGCGTTCAAACATCCATTTAGGATCATCGTACATGATGAAATGGCGCGCGTTATCGGCTAGCTCAATGGTTACACCGCTGAGTTTTTGATATTGCGTTTTATAGGTTGCCTCAATGGCCGCGCGTGGTGCGTAATCTTTGTAAGCTATCCAGGTGCCCAACACCAGCGTAGGTGATTTGATGCGCGCAATATCCTGGCGTAAATCAGTGGCGATCAAATCATGCATGGCGCTGAATATGGTGTTCGGATCGGACTTGCTGCTCCAGCCAAGGATGCGTTCAACATCTTCTGGTTGGGTGACCATGCTGGCAATGGATTTTTTATGGCCTTCGGCAGCGGCTGTTTTATCCTGAGCTTTCATGCTCTCCAGCATGCGTGTGGCCATACTTTTTAATTGTTCCGGTGTTGCGTCCGGCATCTGTACGGCGCCGAGCGCCGGCAGGGAATCAACGATGATGAGTCGTCCGAATTTGTCCGGGTAGTCAATGGCCAGGCGCAGCACTAAAAAACCGCCCAGGCTGTGTCCCACCATGATCGGACGATGCAGTTTTTTAGTGTTGATATAGTCGATAAGTTGTGTCGCCACGGTCGGTAACAGCGGTGCCGCAATCGGCTCGATCCCGGCAAACCCGGCAAGGGTTAAAACATGGCATTCGTAGCGAGAACCCTCGCAAAATTGTTTGACGGTGCTGTCCCAAACCTCACCTGATGAAGCAAGCCCCGGAATTAAAATCATTGGCTGGCCTTTGCCCACGATGTTGACCTTAAACGACGTTGGTGTTGTTGGTCCCGTCGGTGTTGTGGGTGCATTAGTAGCAGTAGTGGCTGCGGCAATAGATACGGATACAGCAGCAATAGCAACAGCGGCTAGAACTTGAGTGGTGAACGTAAGCTTCATGATGATCTCTCCTTAAAAGAGATTGCATCCTAGTGGCGTGCGCCGCGGGTTCCAATCGATTTGGGATGATCGGATTTAATCGGGGATGAATGGCGCAAAGCGAGTTGCCACAGTACTGTGCGTAGCCGCATTATTTCAGCGCACGTCAGTTGACGCTTTGCTTATCGCGCTGGGAAACAGCTAAACCGTAC
>JAYWCO010000448.1:0-1725 GCA_043780475.1 Burkholderiales bacterium
CCGCCGGTATGAAAAGTGGTCAGCGCTGCTGCCAGCTTGAGCATGGTTTTGAGGTGCTGGTGCACCGGGGTTTCGGGCTTGATTCGGCTGCGTAAATCGCCGTGGGCTAAATATTCCAGCACCACATACGGCCAGGGCCCAACTACACCAGCATCGCGATAGCGCACGACATCATGTCCCTGAAGGCTGGAAACAAATTTGAAGCGCAGACAAAAGCGCTCGATGCCGTGGCTATCACTGTAGGGCGATATCGTCGGTATCTTGATCACAACGCGTTCCTGATTACGCATGCTTTCAGCATAAAACACCTGCGCCATCGGTTTTGATGAGAGCGATGCCAGACATCGATAGCCTTCAATGTTCAGGTTGATGCGCTCATGTCCCTGCACAAAGCTGAAGTTGCCGCAGGCAGGCACATGATCATTAATAGCGGTGGCGGATAGCGGCAGGTCATGCTGCTCAAGCGCAGATGAAGTTAAACAGGCATTGATGAGCTGGCACAAGCTATTTTTTGATAGGGCGTCTTTGCACAATATGCCCGTCGCACCTGCCGCGATCAAAGCGGCAGATTCTGCCATCAAAGCTTGGGCGACCAGCAGTATTACCGGCGGGCATGCGCTGCGCTTACGCAAACGTTCCAGCACCGAAATCGCTTCACTGCCCGTACCAATGCCGCCGATGATGATTACATCGCCGGTGGCGCCAAACGCCATCCCGGGGCCGCGCATGGTTTGCGAGAACGGGTCAATTGCCTCGATCACGGCATCCGGCCAGTTTGTGATCAAATAACTTGAGATCAAATGGCGATAACCACTCGAGCCATCGACCAGTACCACGCGCGGCGCCGGGGTGTTTAATACCTCGGGCGCTGATGGTGTCGTCACGGGATTGAACGCGCGGCTTGCATTACTGCGTATGTCGCTGCGTGCATTGCAACGTACGTTAAAGCATACATCGCAGGATGCATTGCCGGGTGTATTGAAAAGTGCGTAACCAATCGCATGCTTAAGCCAGAACAACCGGGATTTTACTGACGCTGCTGGCGATTTTGCTGCGCCACTCGGCGGGGCCGATTTTATGCACCGCGTTGCCGAGTGAATCAACGGCCACAATGACCGGCATATCTTTCACATCAAATTCATAAATCGCTTCCATGCCCAAATCGCCAAACGCGACTAGGCGTGACGCCTTAATTGCTTTCGACACCAAATAAGCTGCGCCACCCACCGCAATGAAATAAGTCGCGCCCATTTTTTTGATTTCCTCAACCGTCGCCGCGCCGCGCTCTGATTTGCCAATCATGCCGATGAGCCCGGTTTTTTCCAGCATCGGTGCGGTAAATTTATCCATGCGCGACGCCGTGGTGGGGCCAGCCGGGCCGACCACCTCGTCGCGCACGGCATTCACCGGGCCTACGTAATAAATAATGCGGTTGGTGAAATCAGTGGGCAAGGGTTCACCGCGATTCATCATCTCTACCAGGCGACGATGCGCGGCATCACGACCGGTCAGGATTTTGCCGGACAGCAGCACCCGATCTCCCGCGCGTAATTCACCCAGTTGCTGTTTATTTATGCCATCAATATTGACGCGCCTGGAAGTAGCGACATCCATCACCAGTTTGGGCCAATCCTCCAGCGAGGGCGGCGTAAGTTGTGCGGGGCCTGAGCCGTCCAGCGTGAAGTGGATATGTCGGGTCGCGGCGCAATTGGGCAGTAACGCGAC
>JAYWCO010000449.1:0-3111 GCA_043780475.1 Burkholderiales bacterium
GTTAGCTTGCGTCATTTTTTATTTTATTAAATAGGTTGAGCGGAAAGCCGTAGACAGCATGCAATATGCTTAAAGAGATATTTTACCTACATAAATCAATTTTTCGTGTCGGCGATAGGTTTGAATGCAGCAATAAATTGCCTACATTTTAGCGCTGACAGGACTACAACGACTAAGTTTGTGTGAAGGGAATATAAGTAGCTTCTAAAGTCCTACATAAAGCTCCGCCGCTAGAGCGGGACTTTAGCCAAAAATGCCTGGAACGCTGCGCTAAACAAAGAGTTAGTAGATATGGCTGTTATAAAACTGATTTGCCCGCATGCAGAACATGAATTATAATTTAACATAATATAAATTATACGCAAAGCATAAGCCCCGTTCAAGGGCATTTAAGCGAATCTGCGCTGCGCATAGATTCCCAGTCCCATTGCGACACTGGCAAATCGGTCACCGAAAACTCGCTCTGCTTGACTGAATGCTTCACCGATTCGCTCTGATAAAAAACTCAAGCCGGTTGATCCGCCGGTAAAGTACAGCGCATCAATTTGTGACGGCTTTAATCCAGCTTGATGAACGGTTTCTTTGGCAGCCGCGACAATTTTATGTACATGATCAGCCAAAGATGCGAAAACCTCACTTGCGGGTAGATCAACACACAAGGCCTCCTCAACGACATCAAGGTCGATTTGTGCTGTGCCATTGATTGAAACTGCAATTTTGGCACTCTCGGCTTTAGCGGCCAGATGGTGCCCTAGTCTTTGGTTGATGGTGTGAATCAATCGTTGAAGCTTGATTTTGTCGGCATACATACTGGCCATTTGCTTAAGCTCAATCACGCGATTGGCACCATAAACGGTATTGATTAAATGCCAGGTTGCTAAATCAAAATAAACCGAACCAGGCACCCGTTTGCCATCCGGACCAAGCGAACCCAAGCCTAGCAAAGGCATGATGGAAGCTAAATTAACTGCGCGGTCAAAATCAGTACCCGCAATATGCACCCCGAAATTGCCGAGAATATCGTCAGCCCGGTCTAATTTTGTGTGGCGCGCCGGGCTTACTTTTACAATAGAAAAATCGGATGTGCCGCCGCCAATATCAGCAACCAGCACAATTTTTTCAGCAGAGATGCGCGATTCATAGTCGAGTGCGGCCGCAATCGGTTCATATTGAAATGCCACCTCTTTAAAGCCAATCGCGTGCGCCGCAGAAGCTAATGCGTTTTGTGCTTTTGCATCTCGACCAGGATCGCCATCAACGAAAAAAACCGGGCGGCCAAGAACTACTTTTTCAAGCTTTGCGGTGTGCTGTTGTTCGGCCATCGTTTTTAAATGGCGTAAAAAGCCACCCACAACATCGGCATATTTGACCGTCAGACCCAAGCCAATCTCAGTGGTCTGCTCCATCAAGTCTGTGCCTAAAATGCTCTTCATTGATCGCATCAGGCGGCCATCATAGCCATCGATATAAGCGGCAATGGCCGAGCGACCATAAGCACGCGTACTATCTTCAGCATGGTAAAAAACCGCTGTTGGCAGTGTGCTAAAAAATTGGGATGGGGATTGGACAGACTGAGCGCCCTCCTCCAGCTTATCCAATTTAGCGAGGCGCATCTGCCCGGCAACCGCATTCTCTGGCAGTACCAGTGCGGAATTGGACGTGCCAAAATCGATGGCACAGTAGTCGTTTGCTAAATGCAGGTGCACAATTTTTTGAAAGCGGGGGATTATTAAAAAGAAAACATGAAAAATAAAACATAAATACAAAAAGCCAGTTAGCAGGCTAACTGGCTTTAATTTGCGTTGCAGTTACTGCATGAACGCTGTAGAAATCATGTTACAGGCGTTGTCTACAACATAATAAATTGGTCGGGGCGAGAAGATTCGAACTTCCGACCCCTTGCACCCCATGCAAGTGCGCTACCAGGCTGCGCTACGCCCCGACCGAGGCACAAATTATAGCTTGAATGAGCGTCTAAGTTACGCGCTCAACATGGAAAGAATGCTTTTTAATTCACTGCGCACTTGGCTGACATCCATTGACCGGGCGGCCTTGCTTGCCGGGGTTGCGCGGGATGGTGATGGAATCGCTTCAGGACCATCAAGTCGATTGCGTGCGCCATTGATGGTGAAGCCGTGCTCGTATAAAAGCTCGCGAATACGACGAATCAATAGCACCTCATGGTGCTGATAATAGCGACGATTACCTCGGCGTTTAAGTGGTTTTAACTGGGTAAATTCCTGCTCCCAGTAGCGCAACACATGCGGTTTAACACCGCAAAGCTCGCTCACTTCGCCGATCGTGAAATATCGCTTTGCCGGGATCGCCGGCAGGCTACTGGTGAGCAGCGCTTCCATTGAATGACTTCTCCACAAGGCTCTTCAGTTTTTGGCTGGCATGAAAAGTCACCACACGACGCGCTGTGATCGGAATTTCTTCGCCCGTTTTGGGATTACGCCCTGGACGTTGAGGTTTATTACGCAACTGGAAATTGCCGAAGCCGGATAGCTTAACGCTATCGCCCTTCTCCAACGCCATGCGAATTTCCTCGAAGAATGATTCGACCATATCTTTAGCCTCACGCTTGTTGAGACCTACTTTCTCGAACATTAAGTCCGCAAGCTCAGCTTTAGTCAGTGTTAATGTCATTTTTATGTTTATTTTCTGATAGTTGCGCCGTATTGCTTAGACATTACTTCAACTATTTTGGTCACGATCTGATCGCATTCCATATCTGTTAAAGTCCTCTCAGTATCCTGCATAACTATACGGAAGGCAAGGCTTTTTTGCCCAAAAGACAGGCTTGAACCACGATACAAATCAAACAGATTAAAGTCAACAATATTGGGTAATTTAAGATTTAAAACCGCATCAATCATGAACTGAACAGGCACTGTTTCCGCCACCACCACCGCCACATCACGACGCACAGCTTGCATACGCGAAATGGGCTTGTAATGAGGTGATACTAAATTAGTCAATGCATCTAAGGTGAGTTCAAACATGATGGGGGCCGTGGGCAATTCATATTTCTGCTGCCAACGCGGGTGTAATTCGCCTAGAATACCTACCGTCTTTCCGTCAATAAGGATCGAGGATGAGCGGCCGGGG